>CALAMX010000149.1 GCA_937925755.1 uncultured Burkholderiales bacterium | reverse complement strand
CTCGCCGGTTCGCCACGTTCGATCAGCCCCGGTAGGGTGGACAGGCAATCGGCATAAAGGTCGCGCACGGCGCGAGCGATGATCTCCGTCGGGCTGCGCATCACACTCACCAGCAGTCCGCCCCAGTCCTCCCCCAGCGCGGCATCCACCCGTGCCTCGCCCAGCTCGTGCAGGATCACGGCCTCGATCTCGTGGGCCGTCATGGTATCGAGGGCCGCCTCGGGCGCATGCTCGAACGGGTAATAGGCCAGCGCGCGCGCCAGTGCCGCGTTGCGCTTGGGATTGAAGCGCCACTCCTCGTAGCGCTCCCACAACCAGCGCCTCAGTGCCTCGCTGCGCACGAACACCGTCCCGTCCAGCAGCATCCCCGGTGGGGCGTCGAGGTCGCGCGCGTATTCGCAGCCGGACACCAGCACCCGATGGCCCTCGCGCGTCTCGCTGTGCAGGAGCTTACCGAGGAAGAAGTGCGGCTTGCACTGCCGACCATAGCCGCCCGAGTACACCAGGCCATGCGGCAGCAGCTCCGCGTTCACCCGGCCGACCTCGAAGGGATCGACTTCGCCCGAAGGCAAGGGCAGCGGCACATAGGGGTCGGTCTCGATGTCCTCCCACAGCGCGCTGCGGGCGTTCATCCAGTCGCCCACCTCTTCCCTGGGCATGTTGGCGCTCAAGGGGATGTCGTGCTCCCAGCGGTAGAGCTCGCGCATCTTGAGCAGGAACGTGCACAGGGTCAGGTCCCCGGCATACTGTGCGTCGGAGATGTCACAGTTGCGCTGGACGGCGTTGATCAGGGCGGCCAGGTCTAGCCGCCGGGTCTGGCTCGCTCGGTTTGAAGGTGCTGCGGCATGGATCCCGGTCATGTCGACCTCCGCTACAATATCCGATGAAATTAGTCGGATTATAGGCCGATCATCGATGACGAGGAAACCATGCGCTACTGGCTGATGAAATCGGAACCTTCGGAATACAGCATCGACGATCTGCTGCGCGATGGTGTGGTACCCTGGTTCGGGGTGCGCAACTACCAGGCGCGCAACTTCATGCGCGATGAGATGCAGGTGGGCGATGGGGTGCTGTTCTATCACTCCTCCTGCCCCGAGCCAGGCATCGCGGGGCTGGCGGAGGTGGCCACCGCCGCCTATCCGGACGCCACCCAATTCGATCCCGCCTCCAAGTACTATGATCCCAAGGCCAGCCCGGAGCGGCCGCGCTGGTACCACGTGGATGTGCGCATCCGACAGAAGACGCGGCTCATGCCGCTCGCCGAGATGCGCAGCTACCCGGAACTCGCGAACATGCGTGTACTCGCCCGCGGCAACCGGTTGTCCATCACCCCCGTAGCCCCGGACGAGTGGCGTTTCATCCTGGCCAGATTGGGTGTGGAAGACTAACCGGTCAGGGGATGAAAGGCGACAGGCCCTGTGCACGGTGCGTTGCATCAATCGCCACCCGTACAGCCGCAGTCACGGGCCTGCCGTTGTGCCTGTACCGGCGGGCAGGGCACGCTGCCATAGGAACAGAACACGCAGCAGTCGCCCGGTCTAGGCCGCAGCACGGTGTGGCAGCCCTCGCATTCGTAAAACCACTGACATGCGTCCTGCGGCATGTGCTCGGTTTTGACATGGCCGCAGACCGGGCAGGTCAGGATGGATTCCAGGACGATGACGCTCATTTGGCCACCACCTGTGCCGGATAGCCAGCCTCGGTCACGGCCTTTGCCAAGTCGGCAGGAGAGGTGCGGGTGTCGTCATAAGTGACCACCGCGCGTCGCTGTGCCAGGTCGATCTCCGCCCGACTCACGCCGGGTACTCGGGTCAGGGCCTTCTTCACGGTGATGGGGCAGGCGGCACAGGTCATGCCCGACACCACCAGGGTGGCAGTACGCGAGGCGGCCAAGGCCGGCAGGGTGGCAAGGGCGATGAGTACCGCATACAGCTTCTTCATGGTGGTCCTTTCAATAGAACAGGGGTAGGACAAGCGGAAACAAAAGGGCGACGGCGGTCAGCCCGGCAGCAAGCCAAAACAGCGCCAGATAGGCCCGGTGCACCCGCGCCTGCGCGCACACCTGTCCCGGGACACAGGCCGCAGCCGGGCGGTTGATGCGCCGCCAGGCCAGGAATAGGGCCACCAAGGCGAGGGCGAGGAACAGCGGTCTGAAAGGTTCCAGTGCCGTCAGATTGGCGATCCATGCCCCGGAGAAGCCGAGGGTGATCAACACGAGCGGCCCAAGACAGCAGGTCGAGGCCAGCAGCGCGGCCAGGCCGCCGGTGAGCAGGGCACCCAGGCCGGGTTTGCGTGGACGTGCATCCATGGTGATCGTCTCCAGCAGGTTCTGCGCTAAGCTTGCCCCCGTACCTGAGTACGGAGTCAAGCCTTGGTCGAGGAGCCAATGACACAAGGGGGATATACCATCGGTCGCTTGGCCCGGGCAGCCGGTGTGCACGTCGAGACCGTGCGCTTCTACCAGCGCCAGGGGCTCATGCCCCAGCCCCGGCGGGACTACGGCGGTATCCGCCGCTACTCGGCGACCGACCTGGGGCGGCTACGCTTCATCAAGGCCGCCCAGCGTCTGGGTTTCAGTCTGGGGGAGATCGCCGAGCTGTTGCGGCTCGAGGATGGGGTCTCCTGCGCCAAGGCGCGCGCGCTGGGTGAGGCCAAGCTCGCCGAAGTGCAGCGCAAACTCGCCGATCTGCGCGGCATCGAGATGGCCCTGCGCGGCCTCGTGGCGCAATGCGGACAGACGCGGGGACGGGTACGCTGCCCGCTGATCGATGCCCTGCAGACACCGGACAACCTCGGCTGAGTCCGGCGGCGCTTTGGACTCCCCGCGTGGACCCCACCCTGATGTCTTTCCTGCTGCTCTACCTGGTCATCGGCCTCATCGCCGGTTTCGTGGCCGGCCTGCTCGGTGTGGGTGGGGGACTCGTCCTGGTACCCGTCCTGACCTGGGTCTATGCGCATGCGGGCTATCCCGCGGCCTACACCATCCACCTGGCCCTGGGCACCTCGCTCGCCACGATCGTCTTCACTTCGATCTCCAGTCTGCGTGCGCATCATCGCCACGGCGCGGTGCGCTGGGAGGTGGTACGCTACATCTCCCCTGGCATCGTGCTGGGCACCCTGGTCGGCAGCCTCGCCGCCGCCTGGCTGCCCGATCGGGGGCTCCGGCTCTTCTTCACCCTTTTTCTCTTCTACGCCGCCACCCAGATCTTTTTCGGTTTCCGCCCCGCTGCCCAGCGGCAGCTCCCGGGTTGGCGAGGGATGACCTTGGCGGGCGGGGTCATCGGGCTCGTCTCCAGCTGGGTGGGCATCGGCGGCGGTACCCTCTCGGTGCCCTTCCTCTCCTGGTGCAATCTGCGCCTGGCGGAGGCGATCGGCACTTCCGCTGCCATCGGGCTTCCCATCGCGGTGAGCGGCGCGCTGGGCTATGTCCTCTCGGGCCTCACCGTCGGCGGCCTACCTGCAGGCAGCCTGGGCTTCGTCCACCTGCCGGCGGTGGCGGCGATCGCCGCTATGAGCGTGCTCACCGCGCCTTGGGGGGCACGCCTGACGCACCGGCTGCCGGTGGTGGGCCTGCGGCGCGTCTTCGCCGCAGTGCTCTACCTGATGGGGCTGCGTATGCTCCTGGGCCTTTTGCAGGCGTGAGTGTGGCCGACGGTCGCGCTCAGATGATGTCGAGATGGGTGATGGCGGCGGCCGAGGGCTGGCCGTCCTCGCGGCCCTCGCGGTAGAGCTTGATCTTGAGCCGCAGGTCGTTGAAGGAGTCGGCATTGCGCAGGGCATCCTCGGCGCTGATCACCCCCGCCTTGTAGAGATCGAACAAGGACTGATCGAAGGTCTGCATGCCCAGATCGCGCGACTTGGCCATGATGTCCTTGATCTCGAAGATTCGACCCTCTTTGATCAGGTCGGAGATGAGCGGCGAGTTGAGTAGCACCTCCACCGCCGGGATGCGCCCCTTGCCGTCCAGGCGCGGGATGAGGCGCTGGGAGACGACGGCCCTCAGGTGCATGGCCAGATCGAGCAGGACCTGATCGCGCCGCTCGCGCGGGAAGAAGGAGAGGATCCGGTCCATGGTCTGGTTGGCGTTGTTGGCGTGCATCGTCGACAGGCACAAGTGGCCGGTCTCGGCATAGGACAAGGCATATTCCATCGCCGTGACGTCGCGGATCTCGCCCATCATGATCACGTCGGGTGCCTGGCGCAGGGTGTTCTTCAGCGCCACTTCCCAGCTCTCGGTATCGCTGCCGACCTCGCGCTGGGTGATGATCGAGCGCCCATGTTGGTGCACGAACTCGATCGGGTCCTCCACCGTGATGATGTGCTCCTGCATGTTCTGGTTGCGGTGGCCGATCAGGGCGGCGAGCGTCGTGCTCTTGCCGCTGCCGGTCGTCCCCACCAGCAGCACCAGCCCCCTCGGCATCAGGGCGATGTCCTTGACGATGGGCGGCAGATGCAGCTCCTCGAGCTTGGGGATACGCGTGTTGATGCGGCGGAAGACCGCGCCGACCCGCCCCTGCTGCACGAAGGCGCTCACGCGGAAGCGGCCGATGTCCAGGTCGTGGATGGCGAAATTGGCCTCGTGGTGGGCGTCGAACTCGGCGCGCACGCGCTCGGGCATCACTGCACGGGCCAGGTTCTCGGTATCGGCCGGTGTGAGCGTCTGCTTGGTGATCGGCGTCACTTTGCCGTCCAGCTTGATCGCCGGCGGGAAACCCGCCGTCAGCAACAGGTCGGAGGCGTTGCGCGCCACCATCAGGCGCAGCCAGTCGTGGATCGGCTTGGGCAGAGCGCTGTTCATCATGATCTAGCCCAGGAACATGTCCTTGTTGACGGCCACCGCGCGGGCCTCGCTGGCGGCGATGACGTTGCGCTTGACCAGTTCCATCAGGGCCTGGTCCAGGGTCTGCATGCCCTGCGACTGGCCGGTCTGGATGGCGGAGCACATCTGCGCCACCTTGTTTTCGCGGATCAGGTTGCGGATGGCCGGTGTGCCGATCATGATCTCGTGCGCTGCCACCCGGCCGCTGCCGTCTTTGCGCTTGAGCAGGGTCTGCGAGATCACCGCGCGCAGGCTCTCCGAGAGCATGGAACGCACCATTTCCTTCTCCGCCGCTGGGAAGACGTCGACGATGCGGTCTATGGTTTTGGCCGCCGAGCTGGTGTGCAGCGTGCCGAACACCAGGTGGCCGGTCTCGGCGCCGGTGAGCGCCAGCCGTATGGTCTCCAGGTCGCGCATCTCGCCCACCAGGATCACGTCGGGGTCCTCGCGCAGGGCGCTGCGTAGCGCATTGGCGAAGCCGTGGGTGTGCGGCCCCACCTCGCGCTGATTGATCAGGCACTTCTTGCTCTGGTGCAGGAACTCGATCGGGTCCTCGATGGTGAGGATATGGCCGTGCTGGGTCTCGTTGATGTAGTCGATCATCGCCGCCAGCGTGGTGGACTTGCCCGAGCCGGTCGGCCCGGTCACTAGCACGAGTCCGCGCGGCTGCTCGGCGATGTCCTTGAAGATCTTGGGCGCCTGCAGCTCCTCCAGGGTGAGCACCTTGCTCGGGATCACCCGGAACACCGCGCCGCAGCCGCGCGCCTGGTTGAAGGCGTTGACCCGGAAGCGCGCCACATCAGGCAGATCGAAGGAGAAGTCGGTCTCCAGGTGTTCCTCGTAGGCCTTGCGCTGCGCGTCGGTCATGACATCATAGATCATGCCCTTGACCTCATTGTGGTCGAGCGGCGGCACGTTGATGCGGCGGATGTCGCCGTGCACCCGGATCATGGGGGGCAGGCCCGCCGAGAGGTGAAGGTCAGAGGCCTTGTTCTTGACCGTGAAGGCGAGAAGATCAGCGATTTCCATTATAATTCTTGCGTTTACGTAAACCTCCTGGGGATTTCGGGCCATTATGGGCGTAATCGCCGTGGCCTTGCAAGCCGTGCACGCGCGCATCCAAGCAGCCTGCGCCGAGGCCGGCCGCGACCCGGCGACTGTGCAGCTGTTGGCGGTGAGCAAGACGCAGCCAGCAGACCTCATCCGGGCGGCCTATGCGGCCGGTCAGCGGGCCTTCGGCGAGAGCTATGTGCAGGAGGCCCTCGCCAAACAGGCGGCGCTCGACGACCTGGCCATCGAGTGGCATTACATCGGGCCGCTGCAGCGCAACAAGACCCGTGCGGTGGCGGAACGCTTCGCCTGGGTTCACGGCATCGACCGTCTGGAACTCGCCGAGCGGCTCTCATGGCAGCAGCCCGAGCACCTGCCGCCCTTGCAGGTCTGCGTCCAGGTCAACGTCGGCGGCGAAGCGAGCAAACGTGGGGTACCGCCCGAGGCAGCAATCGCACTGGCCCGAGAGGTGGCCGGCCTGCCCCGTCTGCAACTGCGCGGCTTCATGACCATCCCGCCGCC
>CALAMX010000148.1 GCA_937925755.1 uncultured Burkholderiales bacterium | reverse complement strand
CTCAGCGCGGAGCACGTCTTCCGCGACTACCAGTTCAGCAAGGACAACCAGATCGCCCTGCCACCCCCAGAGCCGAGTATGGCCAATTGAGGCCTTAGGAAGCTCTGCATAACCCGGCGAGCGGGATTGAACGCCGCGCGCCCGGAGCGCGAGCCGCGAGACATCACATGAGGCTAGGCGAGGGAGCGCAAACAAAGTTTCGGCGTAGGCTAACATGCGCGTAGCGCATGTTAAGCCGCGAAGCGGCGGCCGGAGCCAAAACGTAGTTTCGGCGCAGGCTAACGTGAGCGCAGCGAACGTTAAGCGAGGCGAAGCCGAGCGGCCGGAGCCACAACGAAGTTTCGGCGTAGGCTAACTTCGGCGAAACCGAAGTTAAGCGAGGCGAAGCCGAACGGCCGGAGCCAACACCGCGCAAGGCAGCGATGCGCCCGCGCAGCCAGTCATGCAGAGCTTCCTGAGCCTTCGCCAAAACTTCGTTTACCGATGCTCGCGCCTGGTCTGAGGGATGTCTATGTGATCGGTCTCACATCCTGCGCTTAGGGTGCGCGGCGCGTAATCCCGCTCGCCGGGTCATGCAGAGCCTCTCTTGGAGACCAAGCACTGTTGCAGCGGGACAATGAGGCCCTGTGGCGAGGTGTTTGACCCAAACCTATTTTCGCGTCAATCTTTGGCGCCATGAAGATCCTGCTTGTTGAGGATACACGTAGCATTGCGGCGGTTATGTGCGCCCGTCTCAAGGCGATGGGGCACGAAGTCGCGCTGGCCGTGAACGGACGCGAAGCAGTAGAGAGATTTCCCGACATCGCCCCTGACCTGGTGTTGATGGACATCGAGATGCCGGAGATGAACGGCTTCGAGGCTGTGAAGCACATCCGTGCCTATGAGGCAACACACGAATGGGCCTGGACGCCGGTGATCTTCCTGACGGCCTCCGATTCCGTCGAGAACCTGGTCCAGGCGATCGAGGCCGGAGGTGACGATTACCTGACGAAAATGGCGCCTGAGGCGGTCTTACAGGCCAAGATGAAGGCCCTCGGTCGGATCGTGGCGATGCGTCGGCAGCTCATCGCGGCCAATCACCACCTGAAGGTGCAGGCCCAGCGCGATGGCCTGACTGGGCTTTGCAACCGGCGCTACATGGACCAGCGCTGCGACGAATACTGGAAACAGGCCATAAGCCGCGGTGAGTGCTTTGGATTGATGTTGCTCGATGTCGATCATTTCAAGCGCTACAACGATCGCTATGGCCATCAGGCCGGCGACGACTGCTTGCGTGCCGTGGCACAGGCGGTCGATGGTGCGGTGGCCGAGGCGAGCGCGGGTGCATCTTTTGCCGCCCGCTACGGTGGAGAGGAGTTCGCCGTGATCCTACCAGGCGTTTCTGCGCCATCCCTGCATGCCCTGGCCGATGCCATCCTCATGCGGATCCGTCAGCTTGGCATCGCGCATGCCGACAACGTCGCGCATGGTTGCGTCACGGCCTCGCTGGGCGCTGCCTGGGTGCCTCGCGCCGAGGGCGGTATCGTCAACCTGTTTCGCCAAGCGGATGCGAACCTGTACCAGGCCAAATCGCAGGGCAGGAACAGGGCCGTCATCAGCGAGCTCTCCGGCACGGTGCTGACACGGCCTCTGTCCTGATCCGGCGATTTTGTGGCCCTCGATGTGCGCCCTTAGTGCGCCGCCTCCCAGTTCGGTCCAGCACCGACATCGACCTTGAGCGGTACTTCGAGCTGGGCCACACCACCCATCAGCTCCGGCAGCCGCTGCTTGACCCGCTCGAGTTCCGTCTTGGCCACCTCCAGCACCAGCTCGTCGTGCACCTGTAGGATCAGCCGGCTGGCCATACCCTCGGTGTCGAGCCAGCCCTGTACTGCGATCATGGCCAGTTTGATGAGGTCGGCGGCGGTGCCTTGCATGGGGGCGTTGATCGCGGCGCGCTCGGCGGCGCTACGGCGGGCGGGGTTGCCGCTGTTGATCTCGGGTAAGTAAAGTCGCCGGCCAAACAGGGTCTCGACATAGCCTTGCCGTCGGGCCTGCTCGCGTGTCCGTTCCATGTAGTGCGCCACACCGGGGTAGCGGGCAAAGTAGCGGTCGATGTAGTTTTGCGCGGCAGTACGCTCGATGCCGAGCTGGGCGGCCAGGCCGAAGGCCGACATGCCGTAGATGAGACCGAAATTGACCGCCTTGGCCATGCGCCGCTGCTCGGCAGTGACCTCGGCGGGGTCCAGACCCATGACCTCGGCGGCGGTGGCGCGGTGGATGTCGGCATCCTCGCGGAAGGCAGCGAGCAGCCCTGCGTCGCCGGAGAGGTGGGCCATGATGCGCAACTCGATCTGGGAATAGTCGGCCGAGACGATCACGAAGCCGGGCGCGGCGATGAAGGCCTCGCGGATCTTGCGGCCCTCCGGCGTGCGCACAGGGATGTTCTGCAGGTTGGGCTCGACGCTGGCAAGCCGCCCGGTGACCGCCGTGGCCTGGGCGTAGGTGGTATGCACGCGGCCGGTGACGGGGTCCACCATCTGCGGCAGCTTGTCGGTGTAGGTGGACTTGAGCTTGGCCAGGGCACGCCAGTCCAGGATCAGGCGCGCGATGGGGTAGTCGAGGGCCAGCCTCTCGAGCGCCTCCTCGTCGGTCGATGGGGCGCCCTTGGGGGTCTTCTTCAGCACCGGCAGACCCAGCTGGTTGAAGAGCAGGTCGGCCAGTTGTCTGGGGGAGGCGAGGTTGAAGGGTTGGCCGGCGGCGGCCTGTGCCTTCTGTTCGAGTTTATGCATCTCGCCTGCGAGAAATTCGGAGTGCTGCTTAAGGAGCGCGGTGTCGAGCAGCACCCCGGTGCGTTCCATGCGCGCGAGTACCGGTAGCAGGGGCATCTCGATGCTGTGGTAGACGAAGTCAAGCCCCGGCTCGGCGCGGATCTTCGGGTGCAGGGTCCGATGCAGGCGCAACGTGATGTCGGCGTCCTCGGCAGCATACTCGGTGGCCCGCCTGAGCTCGACCTGGTCGAAGCCGATTTGGTTGGCACCCTTGCCGCAGACGTCCTCGTAGCGGAGGGTGGTCTCATCGAGGTGTCGCTCGGCCAGGCTGTCCATGTCATGGCGCTCGTGTGCCTCCAGCACGTAGCTCTCGAGCAGAGTGTCGTGGGCGATGCCTTGAAGGTTGACGCCGTGGTTCATCAGCACATGCCAGTCGTATTTGAGGTTCTGGCCAAGCTTGGGCCGCGACGCGTCTTCCAGCCACGGGCGCAGACGTTTGAGCACCCGATCGAGGGGCAGTTGTTCGGGGGCGCCGGGATAGCGATGGGCGAGCGGGATGTAGGCGGCCTCGCCACTTTCGACACTCAGGGCGATCCCCACCAGGCGTGCCTGCATGGGGTTTAGCGCGGTGGTCTCGGTGTCCAGACAGACGAGCTCGGCGCGGTCAATGCGTTCGAGCCAGCGGATGAGGCCAGCCTCATCGAGCACGGTCTCGTAGCGGCGTTCCATGCGCCTGGTCGCCGCACCCTGGTCTACAGAACCCGCGGCTGCGCCGCTGCCTTCCGCGGCGGAAGGGGCGGGTGGGGCGCCGAGATCGCCAAGCCAGGAGCGAAAACCGTAGCGCGTGAACAACTCGATCAGCCGCGACCGGTCCTCGGGGCGCCAGGCCAGGTCGGTGGGGCCGACCGGCAGGGCCACGTCGGTCTTCACCTTGAGCAGCGCGCGCGCTTTCGGCAACCAGTCGAGTGCTGCGCGCAGGTTTTCCCCCGCCACCCCTTTGATCTCGTGGGCATGCGCCATGAGCGCCTCCAGGCTACCATATTCATTGAGCCACTTGGCCGCGGTCTTGGGACCCACCTTGTCCACGCCAGGGATGTTGTCCACCGCGTCGCCGACCAGGGTGAGCCAGTCGAGCACCCGCTCGGGTGGCACACCGAACTTTTCCCTGACGCCTTGGGGGTCGTAGGTCTTGTTAGCCATGGTGTCCATGACGGTGATGTGAGGACTCACCAACTGGCAGAGGTCCTTGTCGCCGCTGGAGATGAGGGTCAAGAGCCCCTGGCGCTCGGCCTCGAGCGCCAGGGTGCCGATGACGTCGTCCGCCTCCACCCCATCGATCACGAGCACGGGCCAGCCCAGGGCCTGGATCGTCTCGTTGAGCGGCTCGATCTGCGCAGCGAGCGCATCCGGCATGGGCGGACGGTGCGCCTTGTATTCCGGATACAATTGATCGCGAAAGGTCTTGCCCTTGGCGTCGAACACGCAGGCGGCATAGTCGGCGGGCACTTCACGCTTGAGGCGCCGCAGCATGTTGATCACGCCGTAGAGCGCCCCGGTGTGCTCACCCGCGCGGTTCTTGAGCTCAGGCAGGGCATGGAAGGCGCGGTAGAGGTAACTGGAGCCGTCGACCAGCAGGAGCACTTTGGACAAAGCGAGTCTCTCCCATGAAAAAAAAGATCCCACCCCTCATCGACCCCGGCCACAGCCACGAGGCGGTCACCTCGGCGCGGGAGTCCTGGCGGATGTTCGAGATTATGGCCGAATTCGTCGAGGCCACCGAGCGGCTGGCCCCCATACGCCCGGCCGTGTCCATTTTCGGCTCGGCGCGCGTGGGCGCGGATCACCCTTACTATGTCCTCACCGAAGTGATCGCGCGCAAGCTTTCGGACGCCGGCTTCGCCGTGGTCTCCGGCGGCGGCCCGGGGGTGATGGAGGCTGCCAACAAGGGGGCCTTTTTCGGCAAGTCACCCAGCGTCGGACTCAACATCCAGTTGCCGCACGAGCAGCACGCCAACCCTTACCAGGACATCAGCCAGACCTTTCGCCACTTTTTTGCGCGCAAGGTCATGTTCGTCAAGTTCGCCGCGGCCTATGTGATCATGCCCGGCGGTTTCGGCACCTTAGACGAGCTGATGGAGGTGCTGACTCTGGTGCAGACCGGCAAGACCCGGCGCATCCCCATCATCCTGGTGCAAAGCCGCTACTGGAAGGGCCTCACGGACTGGTTCCGCGACACCCTGGTGGCCGAGGGCATGATCGATGCCGAGGACATGCACCTGATCCAGGTGATCGACGAGCCGGACCAGGTGGTGGAGGCCATCTTCCAACATTACGAGCGGCGCGGCTTCGAGCCCTCGGTACAGGAGCGCGAGATCCTGCTCAATCTCTGAGCCATTCGTGCAGTTTCGCGCAGGCGGTGCACGGGCATCGGCTGCTACAATAACGCAGATTGAGCGTCGTTGAGGAATGGCCATGCGCACCCTGCCCCTGCTGCTGGCGGTCGCCTTGTTCGCCGGCACGACCCTGGCCCAGGATCGCCCCCCTTTGCAGCCGCTACCCGAGATCCCGCCGCCACCGGGTATGCCAGAGGCCGACCTGGAGCCGCAGGTCACCATTACCACGCGCGGCGAGGACAAGGTCGAGGAGTACCGCATCCGCGGCCGGCTGTACGCCATCAAGGTGACGCCGCCGCATGGCCGGCCCTACTACCTGGTGGATGTCCGCGGCGATGGCCAGCTCGTGCGCCACGACGACCTCTCGCCCAACTTCATGGTGCCGCTGTGGGTGATCTTCTCCTTCTAAGCGTGATCGATACGCACGACGCCGCCTGCGGGCGGCGTTCGTTTGTAGGGGGCGGCGGCCTTTGCGCAGGGGGGTTGGCATGATTGTGCTGGGCCTCAGCCGGCCGCCGGCAGGCGCGGCCATCGAATGGGTACGCACGGGCTTTCGCTTGTTTACGCCGGCCGTCATCCCCTGGATGGGTATGAGCGCTGCCTTCTTCCTGGCCGCCTATGGGGTGAGCCTGATTCCCATGGTCGGCCCGCTGCTGTTGGAGCTGGCCTCTCCCCTGCTGGTCGCCGCTTACATGGCCGCGGCCCGTGCCGTGGAGCGGGGCGAGCCGACCGGTCTGATCCATGTCGCCGCGGGCTGGCAGCACGGTCGCCAGGCGCTGTTGGTGATCGGCGGGGTTTACATGGTGGCGCACGTCCTGGTCGGCCAGGCGATGGTACTGGTCGGCGGTGACGCCATCGAGCGGCTGATGCAGCTCGCCATCCGCCCGCAGGAGATGGACCCCGCCGAGGCCCGGGCCGTGCTCGACCAGGCGCTGCCGGCCCTGCTCACGGGGGCGGTGCTCTACACCCCGTTGCTGATGGCGACCTGGTTCGCCCCGGCGCTGGCCCTGTTCGACGGTTTCCCGGCGGGCAAGGCTATGTACTGGAGCCTGTGGGCCTGTCTGGTGAACTGGCGGCCCATCCTGCTTTATGGCCTTCTACTCACGCTACTGGGGATGTTGGCCCTGATCATCCCGCTGGGTCTGGGTCTGCTGCTCTTCCTGCCCGTGGCGATGACCTCGACCTATGCCGCATACCGCATGCAATTCGTACCCAGGGAGGCTGCTTGATGCGGCTCATTTACCTTGTCGCGCCCATCCTGTTCCTGCCACCGTTGTGGGCGAGCACCGCCGCGCCCGGCGCAGGCTTTGCTGAGACGCTCTATCCACTGTTTCAGCACCCACGCTGCTTGACCTGCCACCAGTTCAACAGCGCGCGCAGCCAAGGCCTGTCCTACTCCACCCACCGCAGCCGCTATCTGTGCGACACCTGCCACCACCCGCAACTGACCGGCCTGAAGGGCGGCGAGTGGCAAGCCCCGCTGGCCCGGCTCGACTGGACGGGGCTTGCGCCGCGCGAGACCTGTGAGCTCGTCAAACGCAATACCGGCGGCGCCGACGCAGCGCGGCGGCTGCGCGAGCACCT
The DNA here is from genome assembly GCA_937925755.1 of uncultured Burkholderiales bacterium. Lineage (GTDB taxonomy): Bacteria > Pseudomonadota > Gammaproteobacteria > Burkholderiales > Thiobacillaceae > JANWZL01. The sequence continues at coordinate 8,883 of CALAMX010000148.1, read as the reverse complement.
GCTGCACGACGGCCGTATCCACTGGGCCCTGGATTCGGGCATGACCCCGGCCGGCCCGCGTCCCACCCCCGAAGGGGGTTCGACGGCCTGGCAGGGCGCGGTTGAGGCCTGGCTGGCAGGCGGGATGCGTTGCGAATGAGGATGGCGCTGCTGCCTGTACGACACCTTGCCTGAGCTCTCGCTCGTCGCGGCCGTCCTGGTCGGTTTCCTGGGCGGCGCCCACTGTGTGGGCATGTGCGGCGGCATCGTCGCCGCCATGTCCTGGCATGGCGGAGTGCGGCTGCCCTATGCCTTGCACCTGGGATACAACCTGGGCCGCATCTTAAGCTACACCCTGGCCGGGGCGCTGGCTGGCCTGATCGGCTCGGCCGCCTTTCTGTCTGCCCACCTGCTGCCGTTGCAGCGGGCGCTCTATCTCCTGGCCCAGGTCGTGCTGATCCTGCTGGGGCTGTATCTCGCGGGGCTGAACCAGGCCGTCCTGATCCTGGAGCGGGCGGGTGGGGCCCTCTGGGCGAGGTTGCAACCACGACTTGGGCGGCTTCTGCCGGTGCGCACGCCCGGCCAGGCCATGGTCGCCGGGGCGTTGTGGGGTTGGCTACCCTGCGGCCTGGTCTACAGCGTGCTGGTCTCGGCCCTGGCGAGCGGCGGCCCGATCGAAGGCGCCGGCCTCATGTTGGCCTTCGGGTTGGGCACGCTGCCCAATTTGCTGGCCATGGGCTGGGCCGCCGACCGGATGCGCGCGCTCACCGCCGATCGGCGGCTGCGCCGCGCGGCCGGGCTACTGGTCGCTGCATTTGGCGTCTGGGGGCTTATCCGGCTGCTTTGAACGCCTGCCGGCTAATCCACCGGGAAGGCCCGGTTGAACTCGACCTTGAGCGGGGTGCCGAGGACGTTGGCGCTGACCAGGAAGCGCAGTTCGTCTGGCGGAGTCAGCCGGAATTCGCCCACGTAGTAGACCGACTTGTCCGTGCGCACCTCGCGCAGCGGGATGCTGATCACGAGGTTGCGGCGGTTCATGGCCCCGGCATAGACCTGGGCGGGAACGGTGGCGTTGCTGCCGCGCTCGCGCTTGATCACGGTCACGAGCAGCACGCCGCGGTCCGGCGCCGGTTCGACACGATAGTTGGCGGCCGCTTCCGGCGTCAGGGTGCGGCTTGCCATCGCCTCGGCGTGCAGTTCGAGGCTGCCGGCTGCTGCGGTCTGCTTCTGGGCCCAGACGCAAGGGGCAAGGGCGGCCGCGAGCAGACCAATCAAGAGCGCGCGTTGCATGAGAACCTCCATCGTTGCGAGCCATTTGGGGCAAGGCCGGCTCTTTCGGCGTAAACTTGCCAGGGCAGCCAATTTATACGCCAAACGGCTGACCAGGTCACCCTTTCTGTCTCGGGAAACCAATGACCCAGATGACCCCTCAAGAGATCGTCCACGAGTTGGACAAGTACATCGTCGGCCAGGACGAGGCCAAGCGTGCCTGCGCCATCGCCCTCAGGAACCGCTGGCGTCGCAGCCGTGTGCCTGAGCACCTGCGCCAGGAGATCACGCCGAAGAACATTCTCATGATCGGCCCCACCGGCGTGGGCAAGACGGAGATCGCCCGGCGGCTCGCCAAGCTCGCGGGCGCCCCCTTCATCAAGGTGGAAGCGACCAAGTTCACCGAGGTGGGCTATGTCGGCAAGGACGTCGACAGCATCATCCGTGACCTGGCCGAGATCGCCGTCAAACAGGCGCGCGAAGCGGCCACTCGCCGCGTGCGTGCCCGTGCCGAGGATGCCGCCGAGGAGCGCATCCTCGACGCCCTGCTGCCGCCGGCGCGCGAGGCGTGGGAAGCGGGGGAGAAGCCGCGCGAGGACAGCGCCACGCGGCAGAAATTCCGCAAGATGCTGCGCGAGGGTAGCCTCGACGACAAGGAGATCGAGCTCGACCTCGCCGCCCCGACCCCCACCATGGAAATCTTCGCACCGCCTGGCATGGAGGAGCTCACCACCCAGTTGCAGGGGGTGTTCCACAACCTGGCCGGGCGGCGCACACGCCGCAAGCGGCTCAAGATCCGCGAGGCGATGCAGATCCTCACCGACGAGGAGGCGGGCAAGCTCGTCAACGAGGAGGAGATCAAGGCCGAGGCCATGCGCAACCTGGAGCAAAATGGCATCGTCTTCCTCGATGAGATCGACAAGATCGCCGCGCGCGGCGACACCCACGGGCCCGATGTGTCGCGCCAGGGGGTGCAGCGCGACCTGCTGCCCTTGGTGGAAGGGGCGACGGTGTCCACCAAATACGGCATGGTCAAGACCGACCACATCCTGTTCATCGCCAGCGGCGCCTTCCACCTGTCCAAGCCCTCGGACCTCATCCCCGAGCTACAGGGGCGCTTTCCCATCCGGGTGGAGTTGCAGAGTCTCACCGTGGCCGATTTCGAGCGTATCCTCACCCAGACCGACGCCTGCCTCACACGCCAATACCAAGCGCTCCTCGAGACCGAGGGGGTCAGGCTGGAATTCACCCCCGAGGCCATCCGCCGCATCGCCGAGATCGCCTGGGCGGTCAACGAACGCACCGAGAACATCGGCGCACGCCGTCTCTACACCGTGATGGAACGTCTGCTCGACGACCTGTCTTTCGAGGCCGACCGGCGCGCCGGTGAGACCGTGGTCATCGATGCTGCCGATGTCGATGAGCGGCTGGCCGGCCTGGCTGCAAGCGAGGACCTGGCGCGTTATGTGTTGTGAGACGCAGGTTTTTTTATCCAGTGATAAAAATCGCTGACGGCCGCGGCTGAGACGGGCCGTTAAAATCCTGGTTTTCCCAGATCGAGCAGGAGAATAGCCATGGCCACCCGCGACACCCTGGAACCGCGCGCCGCCCAGTGCAAGGGCGCCGAAGACCTGTATGCCCTGGCCCGCGAGGCGCTCGATGCCCCGGCCGACATCGGCTTTGCCAAGGAACTTTTGTCCCGGCCTGAGTTTACCGCTGACGCCGGCGCCAGGAAGTTCCTCGACGATACCGCCAGCGGGGCGATGTTCACCGCCGACTTCATCGCCCTGGCCCTCGGCTACAAGGCCCTGGGCGACGACGCCAAGGCCGCCGAGATGCTCAGCCAGGGGCAGGACTTCGCCATGACTGGTGAGGAGAAGGTCGCCGCCGGCATCGGCACCCTGTTCGTCACCGGCGATGCCGCGGCCGCAGTCAAGACCCTCACGGGCGCGCTCAAGGAGATCTCCGCCACTGAGGAGCTCTACGGCTTGGCCCGCGTCGTGACCGGCGAGCTGAAAGAGACAGCGGCCGAACTGGCCGGCCAGATCTTCGACAAGATCAAGGCCAAGGCCGGGCGTGCCGCCGATTACGCCCGCCTGGCCAAGACCATCGCCACCGAGCTGGGTGATCAGAACCGCGCGGCAGCCATCATCGCCGAGGGGGCCGAGAAGTACGGCAGTCCTGCCGACCTGATCGCCTTGTCCAGCGCCATGGCCGAGATCGACCCGGCCGCCGCTGGCAGTCTCTACGCCAAGGCGCTGGAGTCGGCCAAGGACTTCACGGCGCTGATGCAGGTGTTGGACTCGGCCAAGGGTAACCAAGAATTCACCCGTCAGGTGCTCGCCAAGGGCAACGAGGTGGCCGGCAGCACCGGCGAATTCCTGCAGTTGGCGGAGGCCTATGCCGCGCTCGGCGATGCGGCCGGCGTGGCGGCGATGCTCACCCGTGCCGAGGAGGTGGTGAACAACCTCGACGACTTGCGCAGACTCGTCGCTGCGGTGGAGAAACATGCCGCCGGCGATACCGAGCGTCTGACGCGGCTCAAAGACCGTCTGGCCAAGCGTGAGGCCAACCAGGCCAAATATGTCGAGATCCAGAACGAGGAGGCCAAGGCCAGCACCGTCAAGCAGTTCATCGCCCTGGCCGACCGGGTGATGGCCGAGCTGGAGGATGCCGCCTACGCCGCCAAACTGCTCGCCACGGCCGAGTCCATGCTGCGCGCCGACGGCTTCCACTTCAGCCGCTTCAAGCCGCTGATCCTCGCCGTGGACCGCTTGGGTGACAAGGCCTGGCTAGGCAAGCTGCTCGAGGAGAGCGTGGCGACGGCCAGTGATTTCGTCTGGTTCCGCGAAATCGTGCTCACTGCCGCGCGCGAGCTCAAGGATGCCGAGTTCGGCCGTCGTCAGGCGCGCGCCTATCTGGAGGCACGCGCCGCCCAGGCCGGCGACAACCCCTACGACTGGACCAAGCTGGCCGAGACCGTGCTGGAGGCCCTGAATGATCGGGAGTGGGCCGCCCGCCTGTTGGACGAGGCGGCCAAGCGGGCGCGTGACCATTTTGCGCTCGCACACGTGGGTAAGCTGCTGCGCGACCTGGGCGACGAGACTCGTGCCCAGGCCCTCTTCGCCCGCGCCGTCGAGAGCTGCGCCAGCGCCGATCAGTGTCTGCAGCTTGCCCGCCGCATGAAGGTCTATGAACTGCCCACCTCCGAGATCATCCCGGTCATGGACCGTTGCGGCGAGCGACTCGCGAATCCCGTCGACAAGCTCGCCTGGGCGGAGGGCGTGGCCGATCTGCTGCAGGATCGAACCTGGACCGAGCAGGCCTACGCCCGCATCGAGAAGGACTTCGCCAGTGGGCCGCAGCGCAAGCGCTACGAACTCAGCCGGCAACTCCGCCTAGGCTATCGCTTCTTCGGCCCCGGCGTGCAGCCGCACTGAACCGGTTTTCTCGACCGTTCCTCCCCATGCCGGGAGGGCTGTGCACACAGCACGCCACGGGGCGGCCGCTGCGACGTCGTTTGGCCTGGGCCTGGGTCGTGGTGGGCCTGCTCAGTGCGGGCGTCCATGCCGTCTGGCGTTCGGCATGGACCGAGACGCCCCGTGTCAGCCAGGTGGCCGAGCCTACCCTGGCCGACCTGGAGCGCGGCCGCCGCATCTATCGCCAGCTCTTTCCGCTCTGGCCCACGCCCGCGCCTGAACGGCGGCTGCGCCTGAGTGCTCAGGACCTCGACCTCGCGCTCGTTGGCCTACTCGCCAGCCGCCGGCTGGGCTTTGGCCGCGTGCAGCTCACCGACCACGCCCTGACGCTAGACCTCTCCCTACGCCCAAGGCCGGAAGGGCGTTATCTCAACCTACGCCTGCGCCTGGTCCCGGCGGCCGATCGCCTCGTGATCGACCGGGTGCATCTGGGGGTACTGCCGCTGCCGGGCGCATTGGTTCGCCCCCTCGTCGAAGGGTTGTTGGCGGCGAGCCCCCTGGCTGCCTGGCTGCGGCTGATCGAGGAGGCAGTGCGCGAGGTGAAGCTGGTGGCGGGCGAGCTACGCCTGACTCTGGCCTGGGACGCGCAGAGCGTGCACGCCCTCATCGATGCCGCCGGCCGGCAGTTGGCCGGGGTCGATCCCACCCAGCTCGACGCCTACCGGGCCCGGCTCGGCGAGCTGGCAGGCGTGCGACCCACACCCGACTTCGCCCGTGTCATGGGCGAGCTTTTTGCCCTGGCCCGGGCACGTTCGCAGTCGAATGACCCGGTAGCGGAAAACCGCGCCCTGCTCATCGCCCTGGCGGAGATCGCCAACGGACTCCGACTGGGCCTGCCGGGGGCGCCGGCGCACCACCTCGGGGGACTGAATCTGGCCGGCCGGGGGGACTATGTCCAGCACTTCACCCTCTCCGCCGCCCTGGCCGCCATTGCCGGCGAGGAACTCGCGGACCGGGCGGGGCTGTACAAGGAGGTGCGCGATACCCGTGGCGGCAGCGGTTTCAGCTTCAGCGACCTCACCGCCGACCGGGCCGGCGCCCGCTTCGGTGTGCGCGCTACCGCCACGCCGGCCACCGCCCGGCAGGTTCAGGCCCTGCTCGCCGGCAGCCGTGACACGGCCCTGTACATGCCGGAGATCCGCGACCTGCTGGAGTTCCTGCCCGGTGCGGTGTTGGAGGGCCGCTATGGCGGGGTCGGCGGCGAGGGCTACAACCGGCTGCTGGCGCTGATCGAGCAGCGTATCGCCACCCTGCCGGTGCACCGGGCGAAGACCGACTAGGCCGGGCGGACCCGCCTATTTGAAGATGCCGCGCAGCAGCTGGCGCTTGAGCTGGTCCTCCAGGCTCTCCTCCTTGGCCGGCGCCGGCTGGGTGGTCGCCTTGGCCTTCTCGGCCGCGGCCTTCTCCTCCGCTGCCTTCCTCACGCTGAAGGGCTTGCCGTCGGGGCCCAGCTTGATGCCCTCGACGAGCAGGGTGATCTCGACCTCGTTGCCGATGGGGCCGGGCTCGGGGAACTTGCTCACCCCGAAATCCAGCCGGTTGATGCGGGTCACCGCTATGAAGCCGGCGCGGTAGCCGTCCCAGGGGTCGTTGCCGAAGCCCAGGATCTGGTAGGCGAGCTTCACCGGCCGCGTCACGCCGCGCAGGGTGAGGTTGCCGTTGATCACCCCCTTGTCCGGGCCGCTCGGCTGCACCGAGGTGGATTCGAAGCGCATCTCGGGGTAGCGGCGCGCGTCGAGGAATTCGTCGCTCCACAGATGGACGTCGCGCTTGCGGTGGCCGGAGTTCAGACTGGCCACGTCGATCGTGGCCTCCACGCGGCTGCGCGCCAGGTTGTCGCGGTCGAGCACGATGCTGCCGCTCACCGCCGGGAAGCTGCCGCTCACCCGCGCGACGATGTGGCGGACCTCCCAGTTGGCGAAGCTGTGCTCGGGGTCGATGCGGTAGGTCTCGACTTCGGACCAGGCGGGGAGGGCGGCCAGCAGGCCGGCCAGGCAGATCGAGGTGCGTTTCATGGTCGGGTTCCTCGGTGTGATTGGGGGGCTGTGGTCAGGACGTTGCGTGCCGATGCACGCCTTGATTGTAAATTGCCCGGCATGACTGACATGTGAACGGGCTCACTTCCCCGCGCCGATCGCATGGCCTGGGCTGCGGCCTTCGCGCTGCGGCAACCCATGCCGGTCAGGCGGGCGGTGGGTCGAGTGCCCGGAGCAGCTCGCTCGCCGCCAGCCTGGCGAGTTGGACGCGTGCCTGGGCGTGTGCGTGCAGACGTTCCCTGTCCTGGGCCATGACCCGGACTGCGACCTCGCTCAGGTCCGCGCCGGAAACCACGCCGCAAGCCTCATCCGCGTGCCAGGTGGCGAGATAGGCGGCCTGCTTGCTGAAGCTGCCGGTCACGCCGGGAGGGGCCAGATTCACCCCTGGCACGCCGAAGGCCGAGGCGACGATGCGGCCGTGCAGGCTGCTACCCAAGTACAGCCGTGCGCGGGAGAGCAGGGCGCAGAGGTCCCAGATGTTGAGGGATTCGAACAGCCAGACCCTCGGCTTCACTAGGCGGCCGATCAGCCGCCGGTAGACCCCCAGATCGTCGTGCCAGGGCGCCGCGCCGGCGCGAAACAGGACGAGGCCCAAGCCGGTGTCAACGGCGATACGGTCGATCTGATCGGCGAGCAACGCCAGCGTGATGTCGTCGCCGAACTCGGCGGCGAACTGAATGGCGATATAGCCCTGGGGAAAGCGCTCGCACACTTCTGCCGTCTCGCCGGTTTCTGCATGGTGCGCGATGCGTGGGCCGAACAACTCCGCCGTGAGCACGGCCGGGTCGGGCGAGAGCTCGGCGCGGATGCCGGCAGCGGCCAGGGTGGCCTGCGTTGCCCGATCGCGCACCGCAAGCCCGTCCGACTCTCGCAGTCGGGCCAGGACCTCGCGCTGCATCGCCTCGGGGAGTCGAGGCAGATCGATACCGCCCAAGGCACAGTGCAGGAAACGGCCCGGCCGGCGAAAAAGGTCCTTGGGCACCAGATAGGCCACCCGCTGCCGCAGCCCCAGTTCGCCCTCGGCCCAGGCCTGGCGCCGGGTCTCGTCGCGGTCGTAGCGGGCGATGGCCGCCTGTGCCGCTGCCCGCGGCTGGGTCATCACCGCCGCCTCGTACAGGCTGCAGGTGAGCAATTCGCCGCCGACGTGGACAAGATCGGCCGGGCGGTCGGGATACAGCTGCGGCCACTGCGCGGCCAAGTGGGCGATCGCAGCCACCCGGTGGCCGCCGTAGGCGGTGAGGTCGCGCGCGGCAAGGCCGGCGACGATGCAGGGTCGTGGGGCGAGCAGGGCGGCGGCGATGTGCGGGAAGAGCAGGTCGCCCAGATTGTGGCGGTCACAGGCGCCGAAGAGGATGACCGGGGCTTCAGCCACAGAGGCGGCAGAGCGTCATCAGCATGAGGTCGCGTGCGGCGGCGTCGACCTTGGGCAGCAGGCGCTTGAGCCGGCGCCCGTCGTCCACGTCACCGGCGGCGATCGCCAGCAAGGCAAGCACCAGGGGCGAGATGGGTGGCTCATCCTGGGCCACACTCAGCAAGTCCTCGCCGAATCGGGCGACCTCTAGCGTCTGCCCCGCGTCCTCACGCGCCAGGCGCACGCCCCCGGCGGTCTGGTGCAGACACAGCCGCCCGCCCTCGCGCAAGGGCCAGCAGGGCAGGTTTTGCGCATTGGACTGTTCCGCTCCCGCCAGGCAAGGCGCGAAGAAGTCGCGCAGGGCCGCCGCCGGGCCACCCGGTAGCCGCGCGAGCTGGGCGCGGTATTCGGCGTAGTCGGGTACCGCCATCTCAGGCATTCACACGGGCCGGTAGCAGAACACTTGGCGTCCGCGCTCGAAGTCCACCATCAGCGTGCCACCGCGGTTTGTGGCGTAATCCAACCAACCCGGGGTGGCGCAGCCGACGTGGCACTCGGACACGCCAGCGGGCGACTCCAGGTTGCGGTCGCGGTCGTAGAACGACAGTAACATGGCCTCGCCGAGCAAGTGCCGGGCAATGGCATTGGCCAGTCGCAAGCGAGCGTCGAAGTCGAGCTCGAGCTCGGCGGCGTCAACGTGCAGGGTCTTCATCTCAAGAGGCTTCGAGCAAACGTTTCAGTTCGTAGAGACAGTCCAGGGCCTGGCGCG
>CALAMX010000147.1 GCA_937925755.1 uncultured Burkholderiales bacterium | reverse complement strand
CTGCGCTCATGTGAGTCTTCGCCGAAACTTCGCCTTCGGCTCGTTTTGGCTTCGCCGAAACTTCGCCTTCGGCTCGTTTTCTCGCATCCTGCGCTCCGGGCGCCTTGCCCTTCGCCCGCTCGTGACGATTTCTTCAGCGTTTCGTTAGGCGCGATTTTAACGTGACTGTCACTTTCCCCCATAGCCCTTTCCGACTGAATCAGCCCTATCCCCCCGCTGGTGATCAGCCGGAGGCTATCGCGCGCCTGGTCGATGGTATCGAACGGGGATTACGCTACCAGACCCTGCTCGGGGTCACCGGCTCGGGCAAGACATTCACCATGGCCAACGTCATCGCTCGGCTCGGGCGGCCGGCCTTCGTCATGGCGCCGAACAAGACGCTGGCGGCCCAGCTCTACGCCGAGTTTCGCGAGTTCTTCCCGGACAATGCGGTGGAGTACTTCGTCTCCTATTACGACTACTACCAGCCCGAGGCCTATGTCCCGGCGCGCGACCTCTATATCGAGAAGGACTCGAGCATCAACGAGCACATCGAACAGATGCGCTTATCCGCCACCAAGGCGATCCTGGAGCGGCGCGACGTGGTGATCGTCGCCACCGTTTCGGCCATCTACGGCATCGGCGACCCGGCGGATTATCACAACATGATCTTGCATCTGCAGCAGGGCAGCCGCATCAGCCAGCAGGCGATCATCCGCCGACTGGCGGAGATGCAATATCAGCGCAATGAATTGGAGTTCAAACGCGGCACATTCCGCGTGCGCGGCGACGTGCTCGACATCTTCCCGGCCGAGCATGCTGAGACGGCTGTGCGCATCACGCTGTTCGACGACGAGGTGGAGTCGATTCGCCTGTTCGACCCGCTCACTGGACAGGTGCTGCACAAGGCGCCGCGCTTCACGGTCTACCCTTCCAGTCATTACGTGACACCGCGCGAGACCACGCTGCGCGCCATCGAGGCGATCAAGCAGGAGCTCAGGGAGCGGCTCAATTGGTTCCACGCGCACGGCAAGCTGGTGGAGGCGCAGCGCCTCGAGCAGCGCACTCGCTTCGACCTGGAGATGCTGGCCGAGCTCGGTTTCTGCAAGGGCATCGAGAATTACTCGCGGCACCTGTCGGGCCGGCGGCCCGGGGAACCGCCCCCCACACTGATCGACTATCTACCGCCGGACACGGTGATGTTCATCGACGAATCGCACGTGACCATCCCGCAGATCGGCGGCATGTATCGCGGCGATCGCGCGCGCAAGGAAAACCTGGTGGACTATGGCTTTCGTCTACCCTCCGCCCTGGACAATCGGCCATTGCGCTTCGACGAGTTCGAACGCATGATGCCGCAGACCATTTTCGTCTCCGCCACGCCAGGGCCTTACGAGGCGAAGCACGCCCAGCAAGTCGTGGAGCAGGTGGTGCGACCTACGGGTTTGCTGGACCCGGAGGTCATCGTGCGCCCGGTGGCGACTCAGGTCGATGACTTGATGAGCGAGATCCACCTTCGGGTGGCGCGCAACGAGCGGGTGATGGTCACCACCCTGACCAAGCGCATGGCCGAGGACCTCACCGAATACCTCGCCGACCACGGCATTAAGGTGCGCTACCTGCATTCGGATATCGACACGGTCGAGCGGGTGGAGATCATCCGCGACCTGCGACTGGGCGTCTTCGACGTCTTAGTCGGGATCAACCTGCTGCGCGAGGGACTGGACATCCCAGAGGTGTCACTCGTGGCCATCCTGGATGCCGACAAGGAGGGGTTTCTGCGCTCGGAGCGCTCGCTCATCCAGACCATCGGCCGCGCCGCCCGCCACATCCACGGCACTGCCATCCTCTACGCCGACACGATCACCGACTCCATGCGCCGGGCGATCGACGAGACCGAGCGGCGGCGCAGGAAGCAGATGGCCTACAACGCGGCACACGGCATTACTCCACGCGGGGTGCAGAAGAAGATCAAGGACATCATCGAAGGGGTGTACGACACCGAGGCAGGCCGCGTGGCGCTCAAACTAGAGCAGACGCGGGCGGACTACACGCTGATGAGTGAAAAGGAGCTCACGCGCGAGGTCAAGCGAGTAGAGCGCGAGATGCTAGAGGCGGCGCGCAACCTGGAATTCGAGAAGGCAGCAAGCCTGCGCGACCGGCTGCATGCCCTGAAAAAACAGCTCTTCGGCGTCGTCGAAGACGAGGGGTTACCCGCTGCTCGGCAAGCGACACCGGTACCCCCGTCCCGCCGCGTCAGAGGCGCAGCCCGCCGCCGGGCTTAAGGGCCCGCTCTCATGCATCCGGCGGAGGGCATTGCGACCCTGGACAGGGATGGATGTCAGGCGGAGGCACAGTCGCAACTCGCGTCGCTACGACTGCTCGTCGCGGGTCGCCTGCGGCCCGCTCAGTGAGATGCTGGGCATTCCCCAGCGCCGCTGCGCGCGCGGCGATTCAGTCTGCACGGTCTGCGGGACGCCTTCGGTACGGTCTGCAAGGCGCTGCCCTGACGTCAGTGACGCGAGGCACTATACTCGCCGCTATCGCTCGATACGGAACATGCCGTCGATTTTCATCATGAGACCACAACGCAAGATCCAGATCCTACTTGTCTGCATGGGCAACATCTGTCGCTCACCGATGGCCGAGGGCGTTTTGCGCCAGCGCCTCATCGAGGCAGGTCTGGCACACCAGATCAGCGTCGATTCGGCAGGCACCCATGGCTATCACGTCGGCGAACCACCCGACCGACGGGCGCAGGAGGCTGCGGCGGCGCGTGGATATGACCTCTCGCCTTTGATCGCTCGCCAGGTCGGCATTCAGGACTTTCATGATTTCGACCTCGTCTTGGCCATGGATCGGGACAACCTCAGCCATCTCGAGCGTCTGTGCCCACCACAGCACCGGCACAGGCTGCGGTTGTTCCTCTCTTTTAGCCGGCGCTACAACGGCCAGGAAGTGCCCGATCCTTACTACGGCGGCCGCGACGGCTTCGAACGGGTGCTGGACATGGTGGAGGATGCCGCCGATGGCCTGCTGGACCACCTGCGTCAGGAACTCGGGCTGACGGTCTCGGCCGCGTGAAGAAGCATGGCGCTGACGGCCTTCGCCGCTGTGGGCATCGGTGCGGCCCTGGGTGCGTGGCTACGCTGGGGGCTGGGCCTGCTCCTCAACGCCGTCTATCCCGCCATTCCCCTGGGCACGCTCGCCGCGAACCTGCTTGGCGGCTACCTGATCGGTCTGGCCCTTGCCTGGTTCACCCAGCACCCGGGCCTCGCGCCGGAATGGCGATTGCTGGTCGTGACCGGATTCCTCGGCGGACTCACCACCTTCTCCACCTTCTCCGCCGAGGTTTTCACCCTGCTCACGCGCGCCCAGTACGGCCTGGCATTTGCCGCCATGGGCCTGCATCTGGCCGGTTCCCTGGCCATGACCGGCCTGGGCGTGCTGACCATCAAGCTGTTGAGGGGATGACATGAGCCAGGGACTCTGTGTGCAATTCTTCGTCAGGGAAGGCGCCCGGCAGGACGGCCGCCCCATCCATGAATGGCTGTTCGAGCAGGCCAAGGCGGAGGGCATACCCGGTGGCAGCGTCTTCCGCGCCAGCGCCGGCTACGGCCGGCATGGGCTGGTTGAGGACAGCTTCTTCGAACTGGGGGGGAGGTTACCTGAGACGGTCGAGTTCTTCGGAGAAGACGAGAAGATCGAACGGCTGATCGACCGTGTCGGCCAGGCCGGGTTGAAACTGGTCTATCTCACCTATCCCGTTCGCTGCGGCATCACGGGCGCAGAGTAGACCCGTCCCGCTCATCCGCCTCACGCGCCGCAGCCAGATTCCCTCAACCTGGTCTGCACGGGCTGCATCGGGCTGGAATTCACCCCGGGCTCCAGGCCACACCCGGCGCGAAGCGAGTTCGGCTGCGAAACCGGCTTGGTCTCGCTCTTGTCTGGTGGCCGATCAGGTGCACAAGCGCCTCGGCGGCGAACTGGTGGACAAGGGCCCGCTGCAGCCCATGGCGCAGCCCGTGCTCGAGCACGAGACCTACGCCATGATGCTGTCCGGTCTGGGTCTGATCGGTCTGATGACGCGTCGCCGCAAGGCTGACTGAGGCTGCCGCTTCCCACACAACGACAAATCCGATGACAGCGAATCGACGCGGCCGCAAGGCCGCGTTTTTTTGCAGTCGTCCTGTCGATGGATGGTCCCAGGCGATCTCGCAGCCCCATGCCGACCCATCGTCAGTCACGCCGCCTGACCGCGGGTCTGACCATGCGGAAGGATGATCCGGTGTCACCAAACCTTCACGCGGCTGGTCTAGTTTTACTCCGGTCCCCTGCAGATTCGCACGGGCATTCGACGATATGAGCGCATAGGAGATTTCATGAGCAGCGACCTGCACCCCGACAGCAAGCTGAACCCCAGCCAGGCGGTCAGCAACGATTCCGGCAACCCCTCCATCCGTGACCTGATCGAGCAGCGTCAGATCACCCGGCGTGGCTTCCTCAAGACCTCGCTCGGCGCCACTGCCGGCGCCACGGCCATGGCCACCCTCGGCAGCACGGTGATCGACGGCCTAACCAATTATGCCCAGGCCGCACCCTCACCCCTGGGCGGTATCGGCTTCGCTTCCGTGCCCGCCAACACCATCCCAATGACCGATGCAGTGACCGTGCCATCCGGCTATACCGTGCGCGTCCTGATCTCGTGGGGCGATTCACTCACCAGCGAACCGCACTGGGATACTACCGGCGCCATGGACGAGGCCACCCAACTGCGCACATTCGGCTCACATACCGACGGCATGCATTTTTTCCCCTTCACGCAGGCCGGTGCCTCGGGACCGAGCAACACACACGGCCTGCTCGTAACCAACCACGAGTACTGCGACCCGCCCATGCTGAATAACATCACGCCGCGCAGCGCATACAACACTGCCACGTTGACGCTGGAGATGGTGCGCGCGCAGCAGGCGGCGCACGGCGTGAGCGTAGTGGAAATACGCAAAGTGGGCGGCGAATGGAAGGTGCAACGTCCCTCCGCCTTCAACCGGCGCATCACCGCCAACACCCCCTGCAAGATCAGCGGTCCCGCCGCCGGCCATGCCCTCATGCAGACGGCCGCCGACCCCACCGGCATGAATGTGCTGGGCACGCTCAACAACTGCGCGCACGGCGTCACCCCGTGGGGCACCTTCCTCACCTGCGAGGAGAACTGGAACGGCTACTTCGGTGCCAACGGCGCATTCACACCCAATGACCACGAGCGCCGCTACGGCATCAGCGCGAGCGGCTTCCGCTACCGCTGGCATGTTGTGGATCCGCGCTTCGATCTCAATGCCCCGGGCAATCGCAACGAGCCCAACCGCTTCGGCTGGGTGGTGGAGATCGACCCCTGGAACCCGAACAGCACGCCGATCAAGCGCACCGCCCTGGGCCGCTTCAAGCACGAGGGCGCGCAGGTGGTGGTGGACAAGAACGATCGCGTCGCCTTCTACATGGGTGACGACGAGCGCAACGAGTATATCTACAAGTTCGTTTGCAGCGACAAGCTCGACCGCAGGAACCGCGCGAAAAATCGTGACATGCTCGACCACGGCACGCTCTATGTGGCCAGGTTCAATGCCGACGGCACCGGTGTCTGGCTACCCCTGGTTTGGGGCCAGAACGGGCTGACGCCGGAGAACGGTTTCGCCGACCAGGCCGAGGTGCTGATCAAGACCCGCCAGGCTGCCGACCGCCTGGGCGCCACCATGATGGACCGACCCGAGTGGGGCGCTGCGCACCCGCTCACCGGCGAGGTGTACATGACGCTGACCAACAACAGCCGTCGCGGTAATACGCCAGCCTCCAGCAATCAGGCCGACGGCACCACCGCTGCCGGTAGCGCCAACCCGCCGGTTGACGCCGCCAACCCGCGGCCCGACAACGACTACGGCCACATCATCCGCTGGCGCGAAGACGGCGGCGTGGTCACCGCCACCACCTTCCAGTGGGACATCTTCGTCCAGTGTGGCGACAAACAGGTCTACACCACGAGCAAGACCCTGGGCGCCAGCTACGACAAGAACAACCTCATCGGCGTCGATCCCAGCGATCCCCAGCTCGGCCAGAAGGTCTATGCGGGCAATATCGTCGGCGACGACTACGGCGCGCCGGATGGCCTCTGGTTCGACAAGGACGGCCGGCTGTGGATCCAGACCGACCATGCGGGAAATGCAACGGGTGACTGGGTCAACATCGGCGGCAACGTCATGATGTGCGCCGACCCTTCCACCGGCATGACCAAGCGTTTCCTGACCAGCCCGCCCACCTGCGAGGTCACCGGTGTCATCACCACCCCGGACGGCAAGACCATGTTCGTCGGCATCCAGCACCCCGGCGAGAACTGGAACACTCACCACACCGAACTCTCGTCCTGGCCCGACAACGGCGCCAACGGCCCCACCACCTTTACCGGCAGCACCCCTGCCAAACCGCGCTCGGCCGTGGTGGTGATCACCAAAGACGACGGCGGTGTGATCGGGACCTGAGCCGCACTTCAACCAGGCAGGGTGGCATTCCCACCCTGCGCAACATGAAAGGAACGACCATGCAATTCAAGACCTTGCTCCTCCCGCCGCCATGGCGGCCGCCCTGCCGGCACAGGCCGCGCTGACCCACGATCCGGCCGACATCCTCGACCCGAACGTGGTCGACTGCGATGCCTACGACGGCTTCGAGACCACGGGTCCGGAGATGGTCGCCCCCGGCGTCGTCTTCACCGGCGACACGGGCTCCATGCTCGGTGCCTATATCGCCGATCTCGGCACCAACGGCCTGTGGGGTGCCGGCAACCGCTTTGCCGCTGGCGATTTCATCGGCGAACTGCGCTTCACCTTTACCGAGGGTCTGACACGCGGCGCGGGCGCGGTGGTCAATCACTATGAACTTGGTGATTTGTTGCCGTTCTCGGTGGTGGTCTCAGCCTAAGGCGAGAACAACCAGACCATCGAAACCCACAGGCAGCGTATGGATACCGCGTAGGACAGCCTGAACGAAGGCCTGTTCGTCGGCATCGTTCGCCCCAGCGCCCACATCCGCACCATCGCCTTCAAGGGCAACTATGTGGTAGTGGATGACTGCACCTTCACCACCCCAGTCGCCGAGCCCGAGACCTACGCCATGATGCTGGCCGGTCTGGGTCTGATCGGCCTCATGGCCCGCCGCCGCAAGGCGAAGTGATCTCCCAAAAGCGATAACCTCGACAACCACAAATCCGCGACGCGACCGCTTGGCCGCGTTTTTGTTTGCAATGGCCGCGCGCTTTCGGGGGTAGGGACGGATGGGCTATCATTTCGCAACTCCACGTTCCCGATTCCGATGCCTCGTTACGTCTTCGTCACCGGCGGTGTGGTCTCCTCCCTGGGCAAGGGTATCGCCGCCGCCTCGCTCGCCGCCATCCTGGAGTCGCGTGGGCTACGGGTGACCCTGCTCAAGCTCGACCCCTACATCAACGTCGATCCCGGGACCATGAGCCCGTTCCAGCACGGCGAGGTCTTTGTCACCGAGGACGGCGCCGAGACGGACCTCGACCTGGGTCACTACGAGCGCTTCACCCGCGCCAAGATGTCGCGCCGCAACAACTTCACCACCGGCCAGATCTACGAGTCGGTGATCAAGAAGGAGCGACGCGGCGAGTATCTGGGTAAAACGGTGCAGGTGATCCCCCACATCACCGACGAGATCAAGCTGCACATCCGCGAGGGGGCAGGGGATGCCGACGTGGCCATCGTCGAGATCGGCGGCACGGTGGGCGACATCGAGTCGCTGCCCTTCCTGGAGGCCATCCGGCAGATGGGCATCGAGGAAGGACGCAACCGCACTTGCTACATTCATCTGACCCTGCTGCCTTACATCGCCACCTCGGGTGAGCTCAAGACCAAGCCCACTCAGCACTCGGTGAAAGACCTGCGCGAGATCGGCATCCAGCCCGACATCTTGCTCTGCCGGGCCGACCGCCCGATCCCCGCGGAGGAGCGGCGCAAGATCGCCTTGTTCACCAACGTGCAGCCCGAGGCGGTGATCGAGGCCCTGGACGCCGACTCCATCTACAAAATCCCCGGCATGCTGCACGACCAGATGCTCGACGAGATCGTCTGCCACAAGTTGGGTATCCTCGCGCGCGCAGCCGATTTGAGCATCTGGAAGGACCTGGTCTATGCCCTGGAGCACCCAGAGCACGAGGTGGACATCGCCTTCGTCGGCAAGTACGTGGACCTGACCGAATCTTATAAGTCGCTCACCGAGGCCCTGGTCCACGCCTCGATGCACACCCGCTGCAAGGTCAACATCCATTACCTCGATTCTGAGACTTTAGAGCGCGAGGGTACGGCGGCACTCGCCGACATGGACGCCATCCTGGTGCCAGGCGGCTTCGGTCGCCGCGGGGTGGAGGGCAAGATCGCCGCCATCCGCTACGCCCGAGAAAACCGCGTGCCCTACCTGGGCATCTGCCTGGGCATGCAACTTGCCGTCATAGAGTTCGCCCGCAACGTCGCTGGGATGGCAGGTGCACACAGCACGGAGTTCGACCCTGAAACGCCCTACCCCGTCGTGGGGCTCATCACGGAGTGGTTCGACCGCGAGGGCCGAGTGGAGCGGCGCGACGCCAACACGGACCTGGGCGGGACCATGCGCCTGGGTGGGCAGATCTGCCGGCTCGCTGAAGGCTCCCGGGCGCGCGCCATCTACGGCAAGGCCGAGATCCTGGAGCGCCACCGCCACCGTTACGAGGTCAACAACACCCTACTCGCCCAGCTCGAGGCGCGGGGGCTTATGGTCAGCGGCCGGGCGCCCGGCACGGACCTCGCTGAGGTGGTCGAACTGCCGGACCACCCCTGGTTTCTGGCTTGCCAATTCCACCCCGAATTCACCTCCAACCCACGCGACGGGCACCCCCTGTTCAAGGCCTTCGTCGAGGCGGCCCTGGCCCAGCGTAAGCGCGCGTACACCGTGGGGGTGGAGCCTGCCGTGGAGGCATCGACATGAAGCTGTGCGGTTTCGAGGTCGGGCTGGACAAGCCTTTGTTTTTGATCTCCGGCCCCTGTGTGATCGAATCCGAGCAACTGGCCCTGGATACCGCGGGTCAGCTCAAGGAGCTCACCGCCGAGCTGGGCATCCCCTTTATCTACAAGTCTTCCTATGACAAGGCCAACCGCTCCTCCGCGACCTCTTTCCGCGGCCTAGGAATGGAAGAGGGGCTGCGCATCCTCGGCGAGGTCAGGCGGCAAATCGGCGTGCCGGTGCTCACCGACGTACACACCGAGGCCGAGATTCCGGCCGTGGCCGAGGTGGTGGACGTTTTGCAGACGCCTGCTTTCCTCTGCCGGCAGACCGATTTCATTCAGGCGGTTGCGGCCACAGGCAAGCCCGTCAACATCAAGAAGGGGCAGTTCCTCGCCCCCTGGGACATGAAGAACGTGGTAGCCAAGGCCAAGGCCGCCAATGGCGGTGCCGACACCATCCTGGTGTGCGAGCGTGGGGTGTCTTTCGGCTACAACACGCTCATCTCCGACATGCGCGGCCTCATGATCATGCGCGAGACCGGCTGTCCAGTGGTGTTCGATGCTACCCACTCCGTGCAACAGCCGGGCGGGTTGGGCACCGCCTCAGGCGGACAACGCGAGTTCGTACCGGTGCTGGCCCGCGCCGCCGTGGCCGCAGGCATCTCGGGTTTGTTTGCCGAAACCCATCCCAAGCCCGAGCAAGCCTTGTCCGACGGCCCCAACGCCTGGCCGCTGCCGCTCATGCGCGCGCTGCTCGAGACACTCAAGGAGATCGACCTGTTGGTCAAGCAAACGGGATTCATCGAAGATCAGGTGAAACGCTAAACAACCGGCCGGCCGGTCACAAGCCAGGTGCGGCCTTGTCCTTCCCAAAGCCAAAAGCAAAGGAAAACGACGTGACTGCAATCGTAGATGTAATCGCCAGGGAGATCCTGGATTCGCGCGGTAATCCCACTGTTGAAGCGGACGTGCTGTTGGAGTCGGGCGTCATGGGCCGTGCCGCGGTGCCCTCGGGCGCCTCCACCGGCAGCCGTGAGGCCATCGAGCTGCGCGACGGCGATGCGAAGCGTTACGGTGGCAAGGGCGTGCTCAAGGCCGTAGAGCACGTCAACACCGAGATCGCCGAGGCCCTGATGGGGCTGGACGTGGAGGAACAGCACTTCATCGACCAGACCCTGATCGAACTCGACGGCACCGAGAACAAGTCTCGCCTCGGTGCCAACGCAATATTGGCGGTGTCACTCGCCTGTGCCCGTGCCGCCGCCGAGCAGGCAGGGCTGCCGCTTTATCGCTATCTCGGCGGGGCCGGCCCCATGCAACTGCCGGTGCCGCAGATGAACATCATCAACGGTGGGGCACATGCGGACAACAGCGTGGACATGCAGGAGTTCATGCTGATCCCAGCCGGTTTCTCGAGCTTTCGCGATGCTCTGCGCTGTGGCGCCGAGGTCTTTCACGCCCTCAAGAAACTGCTCAAGAAGGCCGGGCACAACACCGCAGTGGGTGACGAGGGCGGTTTCGCCCCCAACTTTAGATCGAACGAGGAGGCCCTGCGCTTCATCCTCCAGGCCATCGAGGCCGCTGGCTACGAGCCCGGCAAACAGGCCTTCATCGGCATGGACTGCGCCAGCTCCGAGTTCCACAAGGACGGGCGCTATCATCTCACCTCCGAGGGGCTGCAGCTCACCGCCGCCGAATTCGCCGACTACCTCGCGAACTGGGTGGACAAATACCCGATCTTGAGCATCGAGGACGGCATGGCCGAAGACGACTGGGAGGGCTGGGCCCTGCTCAAGTCCAAGCTGGGCAATCGCATCCAGCTCGTGGGCGACGACATCTTCGTCACCAACACCCGCATCCTGCGCGAGGGGATCGCCAAGCGGATCGCCAACTCGGTACTCATCAAGGTCAACCAGATCGGCACCCTGTCGGAGACCTTCGCCGCCATCGAGATGGCCAAGCGAGCGGGCTGGACCAACGTGATTTCGCATCGCTCAGGCGAGACCGAGGACGCCTTCATCGCCGATCTGGCGGTCGGCTGCAATGCCCTGCAGATCAAGACCGGGTCACTCTCGCGCTCGGATCGCATCGCCAAATACAATCAGCTCCTACGCATCGAGGAGGAACTGGGCGAGCGCGGCGG
>CALAMX010000146.1 GCA_937925755.1 uncultured Burkholderiales bacterium | reverse complement strand
CAGGGTGTCATAGGCATTGAACACGGCGCCGCAGCGGCCACAGCGCACCAGTCCGCGCCGGCAGTCGAGCTGTGCCTGACTGATGCGGAAGGTGGTGCGACATTCGGGGCAGGTGGTGAGCATGACGCCAAGCGTAACCAGGGGCGATCACCAATGATATACAGACAAGGCCGCAACAGTTCATCAGATGCTGCGGGCAAGGTGGGCCGCGCCGGCGCATCAAAATCGGAGGGTCTGCATTCCGTGATCGCTGCAGTCGCGTCCGCGGACGGGTCTGCCTGTCACCCTTTGCCGTCGCAGCGCACGCAATTGCCGTCCGATTTGACGCAGTGCCGTGGTGGCGAGCAAGACGGTTGTTTTTGTGCGCCTAGGGAACGAAGAACGCTCAAGATGAGCGGCTGACGACCGCTTTTACCCGTCAGATGCGCGTATGGCACGGATTGCAGGATTGGCCCCTGTCGGCGTGCAGGCTACGGTCCACGGCCCCAGCCCGTCGTCGCTGAAGACGATCTGGCCGGGTGGACACGACATTGGCTTTGGCCATACACAACGCCGTCACGTTCGAGGCGGTGTAGGGGTGCATCGCTTTGATATTGGTCTCCTCCATCCGTAATGCTCTAAAGCGATGCCGAGCGAATATTAATCAAAAGAGCACGCCAGCGCCTGGCCACAGCGAAAAACCTTGACGTAAGTCAAGGTCTTGGCGGGAGTGGGCACATGCCACGCAGATTGCCCATGAAAATGACCCCAGCCTCATGCCAGGAAGAGCTGGTAGGCAGGGTTGCGCGTCTCGTTCCAGTAGCGGTAGCCCAGGCCGTCGAGGAAGGCCTGAAAGGCCTCCCGCTCTGCCGGCGGGACCTGGATGCCGGCCAGTACCCGCCCGTAGTCGGCGCCGTGGTTGCGGTAGTGAAAGAGGCTGATGTTCCAGTCGTGGCTCATACTGTTCAAGAATTTCATGAGTGCGCCAGGCCGTTCGGGGAATTCGAAGCGGTAGATCACCTCGTGCTCCACCTGTGGCGCGCGGCCGCCCACCATGTGGCGGATGTGCAGCTTGGCCATCTCGTTGTCGGTCAGGTCCAGCACCGGCAGGTCGTGCGCCCTGAGCGTCTCGATCAGCGCCCGCCCCTCGGCGCGGTCATGTACTTGGATGCCGACGAAGACGTGCGCCACCTTGGGGTCGGCGTAGCGGTAGTTGAACTCGGTGATCACCCGTCCGCCGAGCAAGGTGCAGAAGGCCTTGAAGCTACCCGGTCGCTCGGGGATGTCCACCGCGAGGAGGGCCTCGCGCTGCTCGCCCAGCTCCGCCCGCTCGGCGACGAAGCGCAGGCGGTCGAAGTTCATGTTGGCGCCGCTGGCGATGGCGACGAGGTGCCGGCCGCGCACCTTCTCGCGCGCCACCCAGGCCTTAAGCCCAGCCACCCCTAGGGCGCCGGCCGGCTCCAGGATGGAGCGGGTGTCCTCGAACACATCTTTGATCGCCGCGCAGATGGCGTCGTTGTCCACACGGATGACTTCGTCGACATAAAGCTGGGCGAGCCGAAAGGTCTCTTTCCCGACCTGTTTGACCGCCACGCCGTCGGCGAAAATGCCCACCTGCGGTAGCACCACCCGCTCTTTCTTGCACAGCGAACGGGCCATGGCATCGGCGTCTTCGGGCTCCACGCCGATGACCTTGATCTCGGGTTTGAGCCGTTTGAGATAGACGGCGATGCCGGCAATGAGCCCGCCGCCGCCCACGGGTACGAACACGGCATGGATGGGGTGGCGCATCTGTCGGAGCAGCTCCATGCCGATGGTGCCCTGACCGGCGATCACCTCCGGGTCGTCATAGGGGTGGATGAAGGTCTTGCCCTCGGCCTCGGCGATGGCGCGCGCCTGGGCGTAGGCCTCGTCATAGGAGTCGCCGTGCAACACGACCCGCGCGCCGCGCTTGGCCACGGCATCGACCTTGATCTGCGGCGTGGTGGCCGGCATGACGATGGTGGCGGCGCAACCCAGTACTTGCGCGGCCAAGGCCACGCCCTGGGCGTGGTTGCCGGCACTCGCCGCCACCACGCCACGGGCGAGCTGTTCGGGCGCAAGTCCCGCCATCTTGTTGTACGCCCCGCGTAGCTTGAAGGAGAAGACGGGCTGCAAGTCCTCGCGTTTGAGCCAGACCGGGTTGTCGAGCCGGCGCGAGAGGTTGTCCGCCGCTTCCAGGGGGGACTCGATGGCCACGTCATAGACGCGAGCGAGGAGGATGCGTTCGAGGTAATCGGTCATGCGGGGTCCTAGGAATCGATCGAGTTTGGCGCTATTCTCGGATTTTCGCCGACTTATTCCTAGAGAGACGATGATGACTCAGGACGAGATGAAACAGGCTGTGGCCCGCGCTGCCATCGATTACGTCCCCGCCGGCGTGATCGGCGTGGGCACCGGCTCCACTGCCAACTACTTCATCGACGAGCTGGCCAAGATCAAGGGGCGCATCGACGGCGCGGTGGCCAGTTCCGTGGCCACCGCCGAGCGGCTCAAGAAACACGGCATCCCGGTGCTGGACCTCAACGAGGTGGGCGAGCTGGAGGTCTACGTCGATGGCGCCGACGAGATCACGCGCCACCTGGCCATGATCAAGGGCGGCGGCGGGGCCCTCACGCGCGAGAAGATCGTCGCCGCCTGCGCCAAGAAGTTCGTCTGCATCGTCGATCAGACCAAGCTGGTGGACGTGCTGGGCCGCTTTCCACTGCCGGTGGAAGTGATCCCCATGGCTCGCTCTTACGTGGCTCGCCAGCTGGTCAAGCTAGGGGGCAGCCCGGTCCTGCGCGCTGGCTTCACCACCGACAACGGCAACGTGATCCTCGACGTGCACAACCTGAACATCTTGGATCCCGTCGCCCTGGAAGGCGAGATCAACCAGATCGTCGGCGTGGTGACCAATGGGCTGTTCGCCCGGCGCGCGGCCGATATCTGCCTGGTGGGCACCCCGCAGGGCGTGCAAACCTTGACCGCTTGATCGCTTCAGAAAGCTATGCATAACGGGCTGCGCGGGCGCTCGGCACAGTTGCGCGGTGTTGTCTCCGGCCGCCGCTTCGCGGCTTAACATGCGCTACGCGCATGTTAGCCTACGCCGAAACTTCGTTTGGATTCCAAGACTGACTTCCTGTCGAGTCACGGTCCTGAGCTTTCATCGCGCGGCGCTCAATCCCGCTCGTAGCCACCTGCAGTGCTTCCCTAGGCAAGGCGGAGGGTATTGAGCACGCAGTGAAACACGCGCTTTTTGTGCGGGCCTCGGGTCTACAGTGTCGCGCACTCGGGCTACTGCCCTTTGGGCTGCAATTTTCGCCAACTTCTTTCGCGCAGAACAGGGAAGACCCTGCACGGGATCAGACCCATCTCCCGTGGCATGCTCAGCGATAAAAATGGTGGAAATCGATGGATGCGGGCCAGAGGCCCGCGCACCCGAGAGGGAACCCCAGCCGGCTTGGAGAGCTGAAGCCGATAAGTGCAGCGTACCCGTGAGGGAGGCCCGGCTGGCGGAGATCGGCGTTGAAACCCCGGGGTGCGCGAGCCTCTGGCCCGCACGAAGTTTCAAGCCCGGCCAGTTCAACAAAGTTGTGTGTGTCAAGTTGTGCAAAATATTCTGATCAGGTAATCGGTTGATTTCTCACATGCGCTGCTGGTGGCGCGCAGGGCGTAGCCCGAAGCGGCGCCAGCGGCGCGGGTTGCTCATGCAACCAGTCTCAACGCCTCCTTTTTCTGCTCCGCCAGGAG
>CALAMX010000145.1 GCA_937925755.1 uncultured Burkholderiales bacterium | reverse complement strand
CAGTATGCCGTCCAGGCGCTGATCTACATCGCCACCCAGCCGCCGGGCGAGCCGGTGCTCAATCGTGACATCGCCGAGCGTCTCAATGTGCCGGCGGCCTATTTGGCCAAGATCCTGCAGAATCTTTGCAAGCAAGGGTTGCTTGAGTCCTTCCGCGGTCGCCTGGGCGGTTTCTGCCTGCGCGAGGGGATGCACCAGACCAATCTCATGCAGGTGCTGCTGCTGACCGAGGGACCGGACTTCACCAAAAGCTGCATCCTGGGGCTGAAGGAGTGCTCCGATGCGACGGCCTGCCCCATGCATTTCAAGTGGATCCCGGTGAAAAAGAAGATCATCAGCCTGCTGCAGGGCATGACCCTGGAGGATCTGGCGCGTGCGGTGCAGACCGGCAAATACCGGTTGTCCGACCTGCCGTCTGCGGTGGTGGCGCACTGATGCCGACGAAGCTGCGCTTGACGGCTGGCTGGCTCGCCATCCTGCTCGTCCTGACGCTGGGTCTTACCGCCGGCTGCGGCGAGCGGAGGCCGAAGCCAGCGTATCGGGGCACGGACATCACCGGTGCCGATTTCGGTCGCCGGCTGGAACTCAACGACCACGACGGCCGCCCGCGCAGCCTGGCCGACTTCCGCGGCAAGGTGGTGGTGCTGTTCTTCGGCTACACCCATTGCCCGGACGTCTGTCCCACGACGCTGTCGGACATGGCGCAGGCCCTGAAGCTGCTCGCGCCTGAGCAGGCACGGCGCGTGCAGGTGCTGTTCGTCACCGTCGATCCGGAGCGAGACACCCCGGCGCTGCTCAAGGGCTACGTCACCTACTTCCACCCCAGCTTCCTCGGTCTCTATGGCACCCCCGAGGCGGTGGCGCAGGCCGCGCGTGAATTCAAGGTGACCTACCGGCGCCATAGCGAACCGGGCGCCAGTGACTATTTGATCGACCATACGGCAGGGAGTTACGTCCTCGATAGCCGGGGACGGCTGCGGTTGTATCTGCCCTACGCCCATCCCCCTGCCGACATCGCCCACGACCTTGCCTTGCTGATGCAATCGGAGGGTTGAGGCACGGCCGGGGGGGGCGGCTCGATTGCAGATCGCGGCATTTTGCCGCTATACTCCCTCGTCCTTCCCGACCGTCCTGTCCGAGCTCAGACCTCAGCGGCGAAGCATCCCCGACCGAGCTGGACGGCGGCCGCAGGGCGGCGTGGTCTAGGTGAGCGCAGTATCCCGAGCAGGAGGCGTCATGGCGACAGGTCAATCCCAGGTTGCAGTGCAATACGACTACGACATCGTCAAAAAATTTGCCGTCATGTCCTTGGTTTGGGCGGTGGTGGGCATGGCGGTCGGTGTCTACATCGCTTCGCAGCTCGCCTGGCCCTTCCTCAACTTCGACATCCCCTACATCACCTTCGGCCGTTTTCGCCCGGTGCACACCAGCGCCGTGATCTTCGGTTTCGGCGGCTCGGCCCTGTTCGCCACCTCCTACTACGTCGTCCAGCGCACCTGCCAGACCCGACTGTGGGCGCCGGGACTGGCGACATTCACCTTCTGGGGTTGGCAGGCGGTCATCGTGCTGGCGGCCCTGTCCTACATGCTGGGTTACTCACAGGGTCGTGAATACGCCGAGATGGAGTGGCCGATCGACCTGCTCATCCTGTTCGTCTGGGTGGCCTATCTGGCAGTCTTCCTGGGTACGCTCATGAACCGTAGGCAGCCACACATCTACGTGGCGAACTGGTTTTACCTCGCCTTCATCCTGGCCACGGCGTTACTACACGTCTTCAACAACCTGGCCGTGCCGGTGGGCCTGTTCTCCATGAAGTCCTACAGCCTCTTCGCCGGGGCGCAGGATGCCATGACACAGTGGTGGTACGGCCACAATGCGGTGGGCTTCTTCCTCACCGCCGCCTTCCTGGGCATGATGTACTACTTCGTGCCGAAGCAGGCCGGCCGGCCGATCTACTCCTATCGGCTGTCCATCGTCCACTTCTGGGCCCTGTCCTTCATGTACATGTGGGTGGGCACTCACCATCTACACTGGACGGCGATCCCCGACTGGACCTCGACCCTTGGCGCCACCTTCTCCATCATGCTGCTGCTTCCCTCCTGGGGTGGCATGATCAACGGCATCATGACCCTGTCTGGAGCCTGGGACAAGCTGCGCACCGATCCGATCATGCGCTTCATGATCGTGGCCCTGTCTTTCTACGGCATGTCCACCTTCGAGGGTCCGCTGATGAGTCTCAAGGACGTCAACGCCCTGTCGCATTACACCGATTGGACCGTGGGCCACGTGCACTCGGGGGCGCTTGGCTGGGTGGCGATGATCTCCTTCGGGTCGCTCTATCACATGATCCCGCGCCTGTGGAACACCCAACTCTACAGCGAGCGTCTGGTCAACGTGCACTTCTGGCTCGCCACCATCGGCGTGCTGCTGTACATCACCGCCATGTGGATCTCCGGCATCTCGCAAGGGCTCATGTGGCGGGCGTTCGATGAATACGGCAACCTGCAATACTCCTTCGTCGAATCGGTGGCCGCCATGCACCCCTTCTACGTCATGCGCGCCATCGGTGGCGCCTTCTTCCTCACGGGTATGCTGGTCATGGCTTACAACTGCTTCATGACCATTCGCCAAGGGGTGCGTAGTGCCCGCCTCGTGCCGGCCCAGACGGTGGCCGCGGCCTGAACGGAAGGGGTTGGATGATGTTCAAGTTCAAGCACGAGGCCCTGGAGACCAACACGGGTCTGTTGCTGGTCGCCACCATGATGGCCATCAGCATCGGCGGCCTGGTCGAAATCGCTCCCCTGTTTCTCATCGAAGATACGACCGAAAAGGTTGAAGGGGTCCGCCCTTACACCCCACTCGAGCAGATGGGGCGGGACATCTATATCCGCGAAGGCTGCTACACCTGTCACTCGCAGATGGTGCGCCCTTTCCGTGACGAGCAGCTTCGTTACGGCCACTACTCCCTGGCTGTGGAGTCCAAGTACGACCACCCGTTCCAGTGGGGCTCCAAACGCACGGGTCCTGACTTGGCGCGCTTGGGCGGCAAGTACTCGAACGAGTGGCATGTGCAGCACCTGATCGCCCCGCGTTCGGTGGTGCCCGAGTCGGTGATGCCTAACTATCCCTGGTTGATGGAAAACCGTCTCGATTACGCCGACATCGGTCAGCGCATGCGGGCGTTGCGCGCGGTCGGAGTGCCTTACTCCATCAACGAGGAGGAGTACGCGCGCAACGTGAAGGATTTCGGGCCGGAAATGGCGGCACAGTTGCACATCCCCAACGCGCGCGAAAGCCTCCTTGCCCAGGTCAGGGCAGGCAACTACGACGGCGATCCCAGCTTCGTCAGCGAGATGGATGCCCTGGTGGCCTATTTGCAAGTGTTGGGTACCATGGTGGACTTCAGCAAGATCAAGCCCGAGACGCTGGTGAAGTTCCGCTAGATGACGTGGGCCCCGATCCTTCCGGTATGGTCCGGCGCAGACTGATATGCTCGAGTGGCTGGCGGATGCGGGGAACGCGAAATCCCTGGGTCTTCTGATCTTCTTCGTGACCTTCTGCCTGATCGTGTTGTGGGTGTATGGCAGCAAAAAGCGGGGCGCGCGGTTGGAGGAGCACAAGCACATCCCCTTCCTGGATGAGGCCGACGACGTGAAGGAAGATAGACATGGCTGAAGTACAAGAAATACCCAAAGGTCCGCAGACCACAGGACACGTCTGGGACGGCGACCTGCAGGAGTACAACAATCCGCTACCGCAGTGGTGGATCTACGGCTTCTATGTGACCATCCTCTTCGCCCTGGTCTACTGGGTGGTCTACCCCTCTTGGCCGATCGGTCAGGGTTTCCTCACCGGGGTGAATACGATCACCTACACCAACAGCCAGGGTCAAGAAGAGACCTGGCACTGGAATACCCGGGCCAAGCTGCTGCGTGAGATGCAAGAGGCGGCCGTGCAACAGCGGCCCTGGTACGAGCGCATCTCCCAGATGCCCCCTGAACAGATCGTCAAGGACCCAGAGCTGATGGGCTTCGTCCGCTCCGCCGGCCGCGCCCTGTTTACCGACAACTGCGCTGGCTGTCACCAGGCCGGCGGCAGTGGCAAGATCGGTCACTATCCCAATCTGACCGACGACGACTGGATCTATGGCGGCACCTTCGACCAGATTCGTGAGACCATCATGCAGGGCCGGAACGGCTACATGCCCCCCTTCGCCGAGGCCCTGAGTCGGGCGCAGATCGACGCGCTCGCCCATTACGTCCTGTCCATGTCGGGCGAGCCGCATGATCCAGCGCAGGCCACTGAGGGCAAGGCGCTTTTCCACAGCCACACGGCAGCCTGTTACTACTGCCACGGCGCCGACGGCAAAGGCCGGCAGGACATTGGCTCGGCCAACCTCACCGATCGCATCTGGCTCTGGGCCGACGTCCCCGGTGCGCCCGATCTCCCCGCCAAGGTCGCCCAGGTGCGTCAGGTCATTCTGGGTGGCGTCAATCGCGGTAACATGCCATCCTGGGAGGGGCGACTCAGCCCGGAACAGATCAAGGTCCTGACTGTCTATGTCCACCAGCTGGGTGGCGGCCAGTAAGCCTATTCTGACACTGGACGGCAAACCCCGGTGCGCCGGGGTTTTTTGTTGGCGGCTCGCACGGTAACGCGACCATACGCGCGATTCAGATCGTGGATTCTCAGACCCAGGAGCTGCAGCTCTACGCCAAGCGGGCAACCGTGGTGCCCCGCTCGATCAAGGGTAAATTCCGCAACTTCAAGACGGCAGTGCTGCTGCTGGGCTTCGCCGTTTATTTCGGCCTGCCGTGGCTGCCTTGGAACCGCACGGATGCGCCCGCCCAGGCCGTCATGTTCGACATCCCGGGCCGCCGCTTCCTCATCTTCGACCTGACCATCTTCCCCCAGGACATCTTCCTGCTCGCGCTTCTCCTCTTCATCGCCGCGGCCTTGCTGTTCTTCGTCACGGCCCTGGTCGGGCGTGCTTTCTGCGGATACTTCTGCTTCCAGACGCTGTGGACCGACGCCTTCATCTGGCTCGAATATTGGCTGCAGGGCGAGCGGCCGCAGCGCCTGAAGCTAGCCAAAGCGCCCTGGAGCAACCGCGAGAAGCTTCTGAGAGTCGGGGCGACCCGCTTCGCCTGGCTACTCCTGTCCTTCTGGACGGCAATGACCTTCGTGCTCTACTTCGGCTACGCCCCGGAGCTGCTGACGCGCTTCTTCCAGGGCGAAGCGGCCAGCGCCGCCTACATCGCCGTGGTGACCCTGACTGTCACCACTTACCTGGCGGCGGGCCTGTTGCGTGAGCACGTGTGCATGTTCATCTGCCCCTATGGGCGTTTCCAGAGCGCCATGTACGACCCGGAGACGCTCACCGTGCACTACGACCGCCGCCGCGGCGAGGGGACGGCGGGCCGCGCCCCCGCACGCGCGGGCCTGCGCACACGCGAGGAGCGACGGGCCAAGGGGTACGGGGACTGCATCGACTGTGGCCTGTGTGTCCAGGTCTGCCCCGTGGGCATCGACATTCGCAACGGGCTGCAATATTCCTGCATCGCCTGTGGCCTGTGCATCGATGCCTGCAATCAGATCATGGACAAGATGGGCTACCCGCGCGGCCTCATCCGTTACGACTCGGAGGTCAATCTGGCGCGGCCGCAGCCTGCTCCGCCGCGGCTGGACTGGCGGCGGCTCAAGGTGATGGGCTATGGGCTTGCGTTGGTGTTGATGACCGGTCTCATGATCTATGACCTTACGCACCGGCGTGGCTTCGAGCACAGTATCCAGCAGGTGCGCCAGCCCCTCTACGTGGTCCTCTCCGACGGTAGCATCCGTAACCGCTATGAGATCCGGGTCACCAACCTGTCCGGCGCCGAGGATACTTTTACGGTGAGCGTGCGCGGCCTGCCACCCGGTGCCCTGGATCTCGGTCACTTCGAGCAGGTCACGGTGCGCAATGGCAAGAGTGTCACCATCGAGGCGAGTGTCAAGCTGGACCCCGAGACCGCCGCCCGCACCACCGAGTTCGAGTTCGTCATCCGCAACCGTCGCGGCGAGACCGTGGTCGACACGGCGCATTTCTTCACCCGTAGGAGCCAATGAGCCTATTCGTCTCCCTGTTTGGTGGCATGCTGATCACAGCCATGCTCTATGGGCTGAGCCGCCGGCTGCGGCTGTCGAACTTTTGGTCGGCGGTGATCGCCGCCGCCATCCCCTCGGTGGCCTACGCCGCGCACGTCATCGCCACCCGGCCCGGGTTGGATGTCATCACCCTGCACCTGGTGACCTATCCGACCGTGGCGCTGTTGCTCTATCAGCTCTACGGCGACAAGGCGCGGCACGCCCGCGCCATCCACTGGGTTCCGAAGCTCTTGCTGGGATTTTTCGCCGTGTTGACCGTGCTCTACGGCGGCTTCATCTACCTCGCTGGCCATGGTCTGCCGCCTGCTCTAGCCGCCTGGCTGCTGCCGGGCACTTCCGGCAGACCGGTCTACACGGGCTTTGCCGGCGTGGTGGAACACGACCGAGCGGCGGCGAAGGGTATTGCGCAGCACCGCAAAATGGATGATCGTCTCGCCCGCCTCGGCTGGCGACTGGAGATCAGCGGACTGACCGACGTGCGCGCCGAGCGGCCTGTGCCCGTGACGGTGTATGTGTACGACCGCCATGGACGCGGCGTGGAGGGCGTGGAGGTCCGCCTTGCCACCGCACGTCCGGGCCAGCCTGCGCCACCGGCAGTGCGTCTGGAGGGCAATGGCAGCGCAGGCTATCACGCAACCCTTGCGCCGATGCAATCAGGCAGTTGGGTGGCCTATCTCAGTCTGCACACGGCAGATCAAGGCCCGGTCCTGTTGGAACACACCCTGATGGTTCGCTGACCGCAGGCGATCTCTGGCCCGCTGCGAGTAAAATGCAGGTAGCTGTGCTCGAGTGATCCAGTTTTCCCCTAGAATTTAGCCAAAACTTTGCATGATTGACGGCGCGGGCGCTCGGCTGCGTTGTGCGCTGCAGTCTTTTGCCGCCGCTTCGCGGCTTGACAAGTGCGCAGCGCATGTCAGCCACGCCGAATGCGGCGTTCGGGCCCCTCGCCAGGCCTTGGGGACGATCTCGCGGCTCACGCACCGGGCGTGTAGCGCTCGTTGCTTCCGGACGGTTGTGCCGAGTTGGGGGGCTCGGCAGGTGTGACTCGCAGTCATCCTGACATAGGAGTTTCGGGATATGGGGGAGCGGAGTATGGCCGAGGGCGTAGCACACGCCGGGCATGCGCCTTTGCGCCAAGCCTTGGCCCGTGCTGAGCGCTTCTGGCTGGCGCTCGGTTTTGCCGTTCTTCTCGGGCTGATGATGCTGCAGACGTTCCTGAGTCTTCGTCAGATCGAATATCAGCGTTCACAGCTCAAGAGCGTGGTCGAGGTTGGGCTACGCAAATTCGATCTGGTTGGACGCATGCATGCGGCAGGGCGCGAGCGCATCTTGCTGCTGCAGCGGCTGTTCATGACCACGGATCCGTTCGAGCAGGAGGCCTTGCGGGAAGCCTTTGGCCGTCAGGCCGAGCTTTTCTTGCAGGCGCGCCATAGCCTGCTTGGCTTGCCCTTGAATCAGGCAGAGAAGGCATTGCTCGAACGCCAGGGCGAACTTTCGCGTCGCTTTCATCAGATCAATCTGCAGGTGCTCGATCTGCTCGACCAGGGGGCGCGTGACGATGCGACGCGTCTGCTCAATGAGCAACTGCTGCCGACGCAAACTGCGGTCCTGTCCACCTTGAGCGAGCTCTACGAGCTGCAACAGCGCCAGGCGCGCGCCATCTGGACACAGTCCGACCGTCTGCAGCAGGAGGCACGCCGTCTGTTGCTGGCCGTGGCTGGACTGGTGTTGCTCATTGCCCTTGCCGTCGTCTATTTCGTCTTCAAACGGGTGCATGAGGCCAGCGCGCTGCGTGAACGCCTGGCGACCTACGACCTGCTCACGGGCCTGCCCAATCGCTTGCTGATCGCTCGGCTGCTCGAGCAGGCCATCGCCCGTGCCAAGCGTCAAGGCAAGGCTCTGGCGCTGATGTTCGTCGATCTGGACGGTTTCAAGGCCGTCAACGATACCCACGGTCATCGTGCCGGCGACCTGCTGCTCGTCGAGGTCGCCCGGCGTATGACGGCAAGCGTGCGCGCGAGCGACACCGTGGGACGTCTGGCCGGTGACGAATTCGTCATTCTGCTCGAAGACGTCCAGTCGCCACAGGAGGTGATAGCGGTGGCAGAGAAGATCCGCCAGGCGATCACCCAGCCCGTGCAGATCGATGACCACAGCGTGCGGGTGGCCGCCTCCATCGGTATTGCCCTCTTCCCAGAACATGGGAAGACAGCAGAGGAATTGCTGCACAAAGCGGATAGTGCGATGTACGCGGTCAAGGAGGCAGGGCGGGACGGCTACCGCCTGGCCGATGGTTCCATCACCGCGACCTGAGGGTGTCGTTTTTTTGGCAGCGCGCATTCGCCAGACTTCAGGCGATAATGCCGCACTTTTGAACGACATCGCGCGATCGTGCGTTTCGAACTCCTGGCCCGCGACGGCGCTGCCCGCCGTGGGCGACTGCATCTCGCTCACGGCGTCGTCGACACACCGGCCTTCATGCCGGTCGGGACCTATGGCGCGGTCAAGGCGGTGACTCCCGACGAGGTCGCGGCGACCGGCGCCCAGATCGTGCTGGGCAACACCTTTCACCTTTGGCTACGCCCCGGTCTGGAGGTCATCGCTGCCCATGGCGGGCTGCACGGTTTCATGGGCTGGACGGGGGCCATTCTCACCGACTCGGGCGGTTTCCAGGTCTGGAGCCTGACACACCTGCGCAAGATCACGGAGGAAGGCGTGCGCTTCGCCTCCCCGCTCGATGGCGAGCGGCTCATGCTCACGCCGGAGAAGAGCATGGAGATCCAGCGTGTGCTCGCTGCGGATGTGGTGATGATCTTCGACGAGTGCACCCCTTACCCGGCAACGTGGGACGGCGCCCGCCTGTCCATGGAACTCAGTCTACGCTGGGCGGAGCGCTCCAAGCGCGCGCACGAGGGCAATCCCAATGCCCTCTTCGGCATCGTCCAAGGCGGCATGTACGAAGACCTGCGCCGCCGCAGCCTCGCCGGCCTCATCGACATCGGCTTCGATGGCTACGCCTTGGGGGGGCTTTCCGTAGGCGAACCCAAGGCCGACATGCAGCGCATCATCGCCCACATGGCCCCCGCCCTGCCGGCCGAGCGCCCGCGTTACCTCATGGGGGTGGGCACCCCACAGGACATCGTCTATGCCGTCAGCCAGGGCATCGACCTGTTCGATTGCGTGCTGCCCACCCGCAACGCCCGCCACGGCGTGCTGTACACCCGCAGCGGCGTGCTGCGCATCAAGAATGCGCGCTACCGCAGTGACACCGCTCCGCTCGACCCCGCGTGCGATTGTTACACGTGCCGGAACTTTAGCCGTGCTTATCTGCACCACCTGTTCCGTTCCGGGGAGAGCCTGGCCGGCCGGCTCAACACCTTGCACAACCTGCACTATTACCAGAGCCTGATGCGCGAGTTGCGCGAGGCCATCGAGGCGGGACGGCTCGCGGATTACGTCGCCGCCTTTCAGGCTGCAGATGCGGGCGAAACCCCAGGGTGAGCGTGCTAGAATCGCAGGGTTTAACGCTGGAGTGATCACATGCTGATACCCCCTGCCTATGCCGCGCCGGCCGAGCAGCCGGACCCCTTGCTGAGCTTTTTGCCGCTCATCGTCATCTTCGTCATCTTCTGGTTCCTCATCATCCGGCCGCAGATGAAGCGCGCCAAGGAGCAGCGCAAGATGCAGGAGGCCTTGCAGAAGGGCGACGAGGTGATCACCTCCGGTGGTCAACTCGGCCGCGTCGTCGATCTCAAGGAGCAGTATGTCACCCTGGAGATCGCCAAGGGCGTGCACACCGTCTTCCAGCGCGCCGCCGTGCAGGCCGTCTTGCCCAAGGGAACGATGAAAGACATGCAGTGAAAGGCGGGGCGAGGCGCCATCCTGCCTCGCCATCGCCAACCCCTTCCGGCACACCCAGCCCGAAAAAATGAACCGCTACCCGCTCTGGAAATACGTCGTCATCGCCCTTGCCCTGGCGATCGGGCTCATCTACACCCTGCCCAATTTCTACGGCGAGGTGCCGGCCGTGCAGGTTGCGCCGGTGCGCACGACGCAAAAGGTGGACAGCACCCTGCTTGAGCGGGTGGAGCAGGCGCTCGCGCAGGTGGGGCTCAAACCCACGGGCATCACCCAGGATGAGCGCAGCATCAAGCTGCGTTTCGCCGACACCGACACCCAGATCAAGGCCAAAGACGTGCTGCAACAGGCGCTGGGGCAAGGTTATACCGTGGCGCTCAATCTGCTTTCCGCCTCACCGCAGTGGCTCGCCTCGATCGGGGCCCTGCCCATGTACCTGGGCTTGGACCTACGCGGCGGTGTGCACTTCCTGCTGCAGGTGGACATGCCGCGCGCGCTCGAGCGCGCTGCCGAGCGCTATCAGGGCGACATCCGCACGCTGCTGCGGGAGAAAAAGATCCGCTACGCCCATCTCACGCGCGAACGCGACGTGGTGACGCTGCGCTTTCGTGAGGCCGCCGCCCGCGACGAGGCGCGCCAGGCGATCGCGCGCGCCTACCCCGAACTGGAGCTGCGTGAGGGCGCGAGCGGCGAGGAGTTTCTGCTCACCGTCACCTTGAGCAAAGCGGCCCAGGTGAAGGTCCAGGAAAACGCCCTGCAGCAGAACCTGCTTACCCTGCGCAACCGGGTCAACGAGCTGGGCGTGGCCGAGCCGGTGATCCAGCAGCAGGGTGTGGACCGCGTGGTGGTGCAGTTGCCGGGTGTGCAGGACACCGCCAAGGCGAAGGAGATCCTCGGCCGCACCGCCACCCTGGAGATCCGCATGGTCGACGAGGAGGCCATGCAGGACCCGGCGCGCGTGCAGGCAGCCGTGGCGAGCGGTCAGGTTCCCTTCGGCGACGAACTCTACTACGAACGCAATGGCCAGCCCATCTTGGTGAAGAAGAGCGTGGTGCTCACCGGCGAATACATCACCGATGCCCAGGCCGGCTTCGACCAGAACAACCAGCCGGCCGTGCACATCAACTTGGATGGCCGCGGGGCGCGCATCTTCAAGAACGTCACACGTGAGAACGTGGGCCGCCGCATGGCCATCCTGCTCATCGAAAAGGGCAAGACTGAGGTGGTCACCGCCCCCGTGATCCGCGAAGAGATCGGCGGCGGGCGTGTGCAGATCACGGGCATGGACTCCACCGAGGAGGCGCGCGACGTGGCCTTGCTACTGCGCGCCGGAGCCCTGGCCGCGCCGATGGAGATCGTCGAAGAGCGCACCGTCGGCCCCAGCTTGGGCCGTGACAACATCGAGAAAGGCTTCAACGCCACCCTTTACGGCTTCGCCGCCGTGGCCGTGTTCATGGTGATCTACTATCGGTTCTTTGGCCTCATCTCCATCCTGGCACTGGCCACCAACCTCTGCCTCCTCGTGGCCCTGCTATCCATGTTGCAGGCCACGTTGACTCTGCCGGGTATTGCCGGCATCGCGCTGACCCTAGGCATGGCCATCGACGCCAACGTACTGATCGCCGAGCGCATCCGCGAGGAACTGCGCAACGGCATGAGCCCGCAGGCGGCCATCGCCGCCGGTTACGAGCGGGCCTGGGACACCATCCTGGATGCCAACATCACCACGCTGATCGCCGGCATTGCCCTGTTCTGGCTGGGTTCCGGGCCGGTGCGCGGGTTTGCCGTGGTGCTCTGCCTGGGCATCCTCACCTCCATGTTCAGCGCGGTGATGGTCTCGCGTGCAATGGTCAACCTGACTTATGGTCGCGCCAAGCGTCTGACCAAGGTCTCGATCTAAAGGGTCCGACATGAGCCTCGAACTCTTCCGCCTCAAGCGCGACATCCCCTTCATGCGCTGGGCGCGC
This sequence comes from uncultured Burkholderiales bacterium, assembly GCA_937925755.1. Classification (GTDB taxonomy): domain Bacteria; phylum Pseudomonadota; class Gammaproteobacteria; order Burkholderiales; family Thiobacillaceae; genus JANWZL01. The sequence continues at coordinate 4,473 of CALAMX010000145.1, read as the reverse complement.
AGCACCATCTTCTTCTCGGTGGCCTTGATCATAGGCTCGGTCGTCCTGCTCGCCACCCGCGGGCTCAACCTGGGGGTGGATTTCACCGGCGGCACGGTGATGGAGATCGGCTACCCCGGTGCCGCCGACATCCCGGCCATACGCGCACATCTGGCCAAGAACGGCTATGGCGACGCCCAGGTGCAGACCTTCGGGCGCGCCAGCGACGTGCTCATCCGCCTGCCGGTCAAGCCGGGCGTGACCTCGGCGCAACTCTCGGAGCGGGTGATCGTCGTGCTGCGGGCGCAGGTGCCGCAGGCTGAACTGCGCCGGGTGGAGTTCGTCGGCCCGCAGGTGGGGCGCGAACTGTTCGAGGATGGATCTCTGGCGCTCTTGGTGGTCTCCATCGGCATCGTCATCTACTTGGCTCTGCGCTTCGAGTGGCGCTTCGCCGTCGGCGCCATCTTCGCCACGGCACACGACATCTTCATCGTGCTGGGCGTTTGGTCCGCCTTCCAATGGGAGTTTTCGCTCACCGTGCTGGCGGCGATCCTTGCCGTGTTGGGCTATTCGGTCAACGACACGGTGGTGGTGTTCGACCGTATCCGCGAAAACTTCCGCAAGACGCGCATGACCGATGTGGCCGCCATCATGGACAACGCCAAGACCGCCACCCTGTCGCGTACCGTCATCACCAGCGGCACCACCTTGATGGTGGTCTTGGCCATCCTGTTCTTTGGCGGTGAGGTGCTCTGGGGTTTCGCCATGGCGCTGGCCATCGGCATCGTGGTGGGCACCTATTCCTCGGTGTTGGTGGCAAGCCCCATCGTCCTGTGGCTGGGGGTGTCGCGGGAGGACTTCATCAAGCCGCCTAGGCCTGAGAGCGGGGCGGTGGTTTGAACCTGCTGTGCCGCGCGCTATCGTGGAGGTCTGCCATGTGTCGCTTGCGTATCGTCCTCTTCATGCTTGCCTCGGTCGTAACATCATCGGCCTGGGCGGCTGGCGCCGTACTCGACAAGGTGATTACCGGCTTCGCCTCGCCCGAGAGCGTGGTCGCGGCGGGGGATTCCGTCTTCGTCTCGAACGTGGGCGAAAAGCTGGAACCGTTCACCAAAGACGGTGATGGGTTCATCTCCCGGCTCGACCGCCAGGGCAATCTGCGCGAGCTCAAGTGGAAGAGCGGGTTGAACGCCCCCAAGGGCATGGTCGTCCAAAACGGCGTGCTCTACGTGGCAGACATCGACCGTGTGTTGGGTTGGCGTCTCAGCGATGGTCGCCAGGTGTATGAGTTGGATCTCTCCGCCACGGGGGTGCGCTTTCTGAACGCCTTCGCCGCCTTCAGCGGTCACCGGCTGCTGCTCTCGGCTACGGATCAGAACAAGGTCTATGTGATCCACACGCAACAGCCGCGCTATGAGGAATTGCAGTTCGACACGCCACCGCGTGGTCCCAATGGCCTGGCGCTCGACGGCCAGGTCCTCACCATAGCGGAATGGGGTAGTGACGACAGACCCAACGGCATGCTGCGGCAGTATCGGCTCACGGGTAACCAGGCCAAACTGATCCGGACCTTCGAGATCACGCCGCCGGGCTATCTCGACGGGGTGGTCGGCCTGGGTGGCCAGCGTTACATCGTCAGCAACTGGGTCCGTTTCGAGCCGGCCGGAGTGTTGCATTGGGTGGACGCCCGCACCGGCGAGGTGACCCAGATGCGCGCACCGGTCATGGCGGGGCCGGCTGACCTCACGCTGGACGGGACGCGGTTGTGGGTCCCAGCCATGCTGGAGGGCAAGGTCTATCGGCTCAATCTCCATAGCCGCTAGCACGCCGACCATTGGGTAATGGCATGGCTGTAGCCTGTGTGGCAACAGCCCGCCTAGGCCCCCTCAGCCCTGGCCGGCGACTGTCGAACGACCTAGAACGACCTATTGAGGCGGGGCTGGCTTTGGGTGAAATATCCAGGTAGCGCCCATCCCTTGCCATTTCGCAGCCCATGCTTCCTTTGCTCATCGCCAAGACCGGTCAGACGTTTAACCTAAAAACCGCAGTTGACCGCTTTTTTGTGTTGCAACGTCATGAATCCATTGAGTATGTGGCCTCGATACGACACACCCGCAGGGTGAGCCCGCAACAACCCGCTTTGTGGGCCTTCGGCCCATCCCTCGCTGTGCTCGGGACCCGCACTGCGTGCTGTCCTGCGCCCTGCGGGCTGGTGCGGCCCAAGCGGGCGTCTGGCTTTGTGTCTGCGACGAAACTCGCCCGGTCGTTTGGAAAGTCTACCGGGCTCGTTTTGTCTGCGACGAAACTCGCCCGGTCGTTTGGAAAGTCTACCGGGCTCGTTTTCGCGCCTCCTTGCAGGGAGCGACCCTGCGGCGTCGTCGTGTCAAGCCAGACACCCGCTTGAACCACCCTTCGGGCCCGTTCAACTGCGGTTTTTAGGTTGAAACCACGCACCCTGCCGCACGGCAGCATGTTACTTTTATCTGCGGAGCAAAAACATTGATTCTTGTCAAGGATCACCCGTCTTGCATGCCGGCATGTCCGGTTATTGCGCCATCGCACCCGTTGCATCAATCCCACTGGATGGGGCCTTAGCGCTTTAAAATCGCGCAAAAAAGGCGGCCCAAGGCCGCCTGTCAACCCTCTCCAACCAGAGTCAATTCATACCGAGGCCTTGCCCGAACGGCTGGCCAGGCGTCCGGTGCCACCGAATTCGAGCCACTTGCGGATGCGGTTGGCGTCGCCGATGCGCGAGAGCTTGCCCCAGGAGTCGAGCAGCACGATGATCACCTTCTGCTCGGCGATCTTGGCCTGCATGACCAGGCAATGACCGGCCTCGTTGATGTAGCCGGTCTTGGAGACGCCGATCTCCCAGTCGTCCCGACGGGTGAGCAGATTGGTATTGTTGAAGGCCAGATGGCGCACTTGTTTGCGGGTAGGGACGAGCAGATCATAGCTGCCGGTGGTGGAGATGCGACGGATGAGCGGGTAGCGATAGGCAGCATCGACCAGCTTGACCAGGTCTGCCGCAGTGGATTGGTTTTCGCTCGATAGCCCGGTGCCGTCGACGAAGTGGGTATGGGTCATGCCCAACTGGCGCGCCTTGCGGTTCATGGCCTCGACGAAGGCGGGACGCCCGCCGGGATAGGCTCTGGACAAGGCGGCAGCCGCCCGGTTTTCCGAGGCGATCAGGGCGAGGTGCAGCAATGCCTCGCGCGTGAGAGTGGTGCCCAGGGCCAATCGCGAGCGCGTGCCCTTGAGCCGGTCGACGTCCTCAGGGCCAATCGTGATCTCTTCATCGAGCGGCAGACCCGCATCGAGCGTGACCATGGCCGTCATCAGCTTGGTGATCGAGGCGATGGGAGCCGGTCTGTCTGGGTTCTTGGCGTAGAGCGCCTCTCCCGTCGCCTGATCGACCACCAGGACTGAGGCGGAACGTAGGGTCAGTTCGCCGCCGTCATAGGGCTCGCCCGTTAGGTCTTCCAGCGTCAGGGGCCGCGCCGCAACGTGCCGAGCCTTGGCACCCGCACGCTGTAGGGCCATGCCCGCTGTCTTCCTTTTGTGTGCCTTGGTACTAAGGGACTGTTTGGTGGCAAGCTTCTTCTTGACCGCGTGCTTGGGTGATGCAGACACCGACTTGGCGGTCGCGCGCACGCCCTGTGTAGGCTCGCGCGCCTGAGCGGTCGTGGGCAAGGCAAGGATGGCCAGAAGGGTCAATGCGAGGGCGAGGGCTCTTTGCATGGGAGTGGCGCGGAGTTGACTTGACCTATGACTACTCTAGCAAACTGCGGTAATTACACCAAAAACTTTAGAACTTGCTTTAACTCTGCTGCGTCCGGCGCAGTCGCTCGATCTTGACACGCCACTCGCGCGGCCCGCTTTCGTGCACGGACTGGCCCTGGCTGTCGACCGCCACGGTCACCGGCATGTCGCGTACCTCGAACTCGTAGATCGCCTCCATCCCGAGTTCCGGAAAGGCCAACACCCGCGCCGAAGTGATGGCCTTGGACACCAGATAGGCCGCGCCACCCACGGCGATGCAATAGACGGCACCGTAGCGGCGGATGGCCTCGATCGCCTCCGGACCGCGCTCCGCCTTGCCGATCATGCCGATCAGACCGGTGTGGGCGAGCAGGGGCTCGGTGAACTTGTCCATACGGGTCGCGGTGGTGGGGCCAGCAGGGCCCACGGCCTCACCCGGGACCGGGTCCACCGGCCCCACGTAGTAAATGAAGCGGTTGTTGAGGTCCACCGGCAAGGGCGCGCCGCGCGCGATGAGGTCGATGAGTCGCTTGTGCGCCGCGTCGCGGCCGGTCAGCAGCCGGCCGGTGAGCAGCAGGCGCTCCCCCGCGTGCCACTGCGCGACCTCGGCGCGGGTGAGGGTGTCGAGGTTTACCCGCCGGGCGCCTGCCGCCCCCTCCCAGGCGATCTGTGGCCAGAGTGAGCGCGGCGGTGGCTCGAATTTCGCCGGTCCGCTACCGTCCAAGGTGAAGT
>CALAMX010000144.1 GCA_937925755.1 uncultured Burkholderiales bacterium | reverse complement strand
CGGGATACAGCCGCAGCCGACCGTCCGGATTGAGCCCGCGCACGAGATCGATATAGCGCGCCACCGCCTTGGGTGGATCGGTGCACTTCCAGAGGCGGCCGATGCCGGTCTCGTACTCGGCGTTTTTGCGCGCGTACTCGGCCCTCAGGTCATAGATGCCGGCCCCCGCGTGGGTGTCCACATACCACCAGGGTTTGTCCTTCAGGTTCAGGTAATCCAGGATGTGGGCGAGGACCAGGTGCTTGAGCACGTCGGCGTGATTGCCGGCGTGGAAGGCATGACGATAGCTGAGCATGGGCCCGATGGTATAGCACTGGAAGAGGGGCAGACAGGAAAAGATGATCCTCAAAACCTCAGTTGAACGCACCCGGAGGTCGGTTGAGGACAGTGGCCGGCACGACCAGCCTCTTGAGGGGGAAGGACAGCACGCAGGGCCACGAGCGACGCCGCCGCAGGGCGAGCGCGACGGTCAGCCGCACAGCGGAGCCCAGATCGATCGCGGCTAGGGAGCATCCTGCGGTCAAGCCCCGCCAGCCCTTTTGTGGCGTGACGGATGATGGCGTATTCCCTGTGTTGGCCAGTGCCTGCCAACTCGCATCGAGGTCGTTGGCGCTCGCGCCAATCGCGGTCCAGGCCACGGCCGTCGCGGTGTGCGGTGATGGCGATCTCGTCAATCAGTCTAGGGAGCGCAGGTCGCTCGTCAACAGCCGTTGCAGCTTTGGCTCGACGCCGGCCGCGTGCGCTTCGAAGCTTTTCTCCTGCGGCGGCAAGTGAATCTCCGTATGGATGTGCTAGTTTGAATAGTTGTATTCGCTGAATGACCCTCATTGGCCTCATGGCCTTCCCAGTGGAAGGAGACACCATGCCACGCGTGCTACACCTTCTAGGCCTCGCCGCGGCCCTGGTTTCCGCCGAGCTCGCCATCGCCACCCCACTTGATGGCGCCGACAACCGCATACCCATCAACATGACCCGTCAGGAGCGCAATCATCTCCTGGCCGAGATGCGCACCTTTCTGCAGGGGCTGTACAACATCTTCAACGCCCTCGCGCGCAATGACATGAAGGCGGTGGCGGTCGAGGCAAGGCCCTTGGGCAAGGTGCTGCACCACATGCCAGCGCAGATGCGCGAAAGGTTGCCGTTGGCCTATGTCGAGCTGAGTTTGGGGTTACACGAGGTGTTCGACGTCATCGCCCGCGACGCCGAGGCCAAGGCAGATCCCTCGCTGACCTTGAGTCAACTGGCCGAGGCACTGGCCTATTGCTCCGGCTGTCACGACACCTATCGTCTAGAGGTCGCCCCCGCCCGCGGCGCGCGCTAGGTCATGGCCGGATTCAGGTCGGTTCTGCGTCGGGGGTGAAGCTGAGCGACAACGAGTTTAGGCAGTAGCGTAGCCCGGTGGGAGGCGGCCCGTCGTCGAAGACGTGGCCTAGGTGGCCGTCGCAGCGCGCACAGCGGATCTCGGTGCGCACCATGCCGTGGCTCGAGTCGCGCAGATAACGGATGTGGTCGGGATGGAAAGGGGTATGAAAGCTGGGCCAGCCAGTGCCCGACTCGAACTTGGCCTCGGAGCGAAACAGGGGTAGCTCGCAGAGCCGACAGCGGTACACCCCGCTGCGCTTTTCCTTTAGCAGCCCGCCGCAGAAAGGCGGTTCCGTGCCCTGATGTAGGATGACCCGGCGTTCCTCCGGGCTCAGCTTGGCCGCTAGCGCCTCGCGCTCGGCGACTGAGAGTGGTGTGAGGTCGTATTCCGAGGGAGGGTGGGGCGCGTTATTCATGCGAGCTCCTTGGGCAAGGGGAAACTCACCTTTTCGGCGACGCCCGTCTGCGTGCTGACACGTCCGGCGCCCAGCGCCCTGAGACGGTCGATGACACCTTGCACCAGCACCTCTGGGGCGGAGGCGCCGGCGGTAATGCCGACGTGCCGGCAACCGGCGATCCACTCGGGTCTGAGCTCTTCGGCGCTGTCCACCAGATAAGCGGGGGTACCGAGGTTTTGCGCCACCTCACGCAGCCGATTGGAGTTGGAGCTGTTGGGCGAGCCGACGACGATGATCACGTCGCATGCGCGCGCAAGCGCCTTGACCGCATCCTGGCGGTTCTGTGTGGCATAGCAGATGTCGTCCTTCCTGGGGCCGACGATGGCCGGAAAGCGGGCGCGCAGCGCTTCGACCACGCGCGCGGCGTCATCGACCGACAGGGTGGTTTGGGTGACATAGGCCAGCCGCTCGGGATCATTGACTTGGAGACGGGCGACGTCCTCAGGGGTCTCGACCAGGTAGATGCCACCTTCGACCTGCCCCATGGTGCCCTCGACCTCTGGGTGGCCCTTGTGGCCGATCATCACGATCTCGTAGCCCTGTTCATGCATGCGGCGGACCTCGACGTGGACCTTGGTGACCAACGGGCAGGTGGCGTCGAACACGGTGAGACCGCGCGCCGCGGCCTCGCGCCGGACCGACTGCGGCACGCCATGGGCGCTGTAGATTAGGGTCGCACCCGCCGGCACGTCGGCGAGGTCCTCGATGAAGATCGCTCCCTTGGCCTTGAGCGCTTCCACGACATAGCGGTTGTGCACCACCTCGTGGCGCACGTAGATGGGGGCACCAAATCGCTCGAGGGCGCGCTCGACGATGGCGATGGCGCGGTCCACACCGGCACAGAAACCGCGGGGGTTGGCAAGCAGGATGTCGGGCATGCGATCCTACTCCAAGGCGAGGATCTCGATCTCGAATTCGACCGGCAGGCCGGCTAAGGGGTGGTTGAAGTCCACCTGTACGTCGGTCTCGTTCACATCCAGTATGGTTGCGTTGAGTGTCTGGCCGTTGGGCAGGGTGAATTCCACCGTGTGGCCGCGCTTAAGGTCAAGGGTGGGGTCGAAATCGGCACGCGGCAGCCAGTGTATCAGGGTGGCGTCGTGGGCACCGAAGGCCTCGCCCGGCCCCAGTCTGAGGGTCGTGTGCACCCCCACCGGTAGGCCCAGCAGATGCACCTCCAGACGCGGGTCGATCTCGCCCGAGCCGAGCACGAAGGTCTCCGGATCGCTGCCGAATGTGCTGACGACCTCTCGGCCGCTACAGCTCAACCGGTAGTGCAGGGTGAGCCGATCGCCCATGCGGGCGCCACGCGCGCTCATCGCGCCGCCGTCCCACGCGTCGCACCGCTGCCCCATAGCCCGTCCCAGATGAGTAGCCCTGCCCCCACCGTGATGGCCGAGTCGGCCAGGTTGAAGGCCGGCCAGTGCCAGCCAGCGGCGTGAAAGTCGAGGAAGTCGATGACGTGGCCATAGGCCAGGCGGTCGATGACGTTGCCCAGCGCCCCACCCAGGATCAGGGCGAGCCCGATGGCAAACAGGGTGCGGCCGCGGGTGGTAGCGAGCAGCCAGAGGATGACGCCAGTGGCGATCGAGGCCACGATGAGGAAGAACCAGCGCTGCCAGCCGGACTGGTCGGCCAACAGGGAAAAGGCCGCGCCGGTGTTGTGCACGTGCACCAGGTTGAAGAAGGGTGTGACGGCGATGACCTCCTGATAGGGGGTGAGACTGGCGATGATCAGCCGCTTGCTGGCCTGATCCAGGATCAACACCAGGGCGGAGAGCCACAGCCACCTCACACCCCCTCTCTGATTCCGGGGCCCTGGGCCCTGATCCCGGTCAGGCATGGGTCCGCACCTCGCCAGCGCCATAGAGGTTGTTCAGACAACGACCGCACAGTCCCGGGTGTTGCGGGTCGACACCGACATCGGCGCGGTAATGCCAACAGCGCTCGCATTTGGCATGCGGGCTCGGCGCCGCCTCTAGGCGGGTCTCCCCGCTCATACGCTCGACCCGGGCGCTGGAGGTGATCAGCACGAAACGCAGGTCATCGCCGAGGCTGGCGAGAAGCTCATAGTCCTCCCCGTCGGCATAGTAGGTCACCTCGGCCTGCAGCGAGGCACCGATCTGTCCGGCGACCCGCAGTTCTTCCAAACGCTTGGTGGCCAAGGCCCGCAGCTCACGCAGTCGTTGCCAGTTGCGCAGGAGTTCAGCCTCGCCCTCCTGCGCCGGCAACGTGTGCCACAGCTCCAGGAACACGCTTTCGCTCTTGCCGATCAGGGACCAGATCTCCTCGGCGGTGAACGATAGGACAGGGGCGATCAGGCGGGTGACTGTCTGCAAGATGTGCCACAGGGCGTTTTGTGCCGCGCGACGTGCGCGCGAGGCGGCCGCCGTGGTGTAGAGGCGGTCCTTGAGCACGTCGAGATAAAAGGCACCCAGATCCTCGGAACAGAAGTTGTGCAGACGCTGGATGGCGGTATGGAAGCTGTAGGCGCGGTAGTCGGCCAGCGTCTCTTCCTGTAGGCGACGGGTGAGGGCCAGGGCATAACGATCGATGCCGAGCCACTGCTCGATCGGCAGCGCGTCGCGCTCGGCATCGAAATCCGCGGTGTTCGCGAGCAGGAAGCGCAGGGTGTTGCGCAGGCGGCGATAGGCCTCGACCACGCGCTTGAGGATCTCGTCGGAGATCGACAGCTCGCCGGAGTAGTCCGTGCTCGCCACCCACAGGCGCAGGATTTCCGCCCCTAGGCTGTCGGCCACCCTCTGCGGGGCGATCACATTGCCGCGTGACTTGGACATCTTGTGACCTTGGCCATCCACCACGAAGCCGTGTGTCAGTAGTGCTTTGTAAGGGGCGTGGCCATCGGTGGCGCAGCCGGTGATGAGCGAGGACTGGAACCAGCCGCGGTGCTGGTCCGAGCCCTCGAGATAGAGATCGGCGGGGTGTTTGAGCCCTGAGCGCTCCTTGAGCAGGCAGGCGTGCGTCACTCCCGAGTCGAACCACACGTCCAGGGTGTCGCTCACCTTTTCGTACTCGGCCGCCTCCGCGCCGAGCAGCTCGCTCGCATCCAGGCTGAACCAGGCCTCGATGCCGGAGCGTTCCACCCGCTGCGCCACCGCCTCGATCAGCTCCGGCGTGCGCGGATGTAGCGCGCCTGTGGTCTTGTGCACGAACAAGGGGATGGGCACACCCCAGAAACGTTGGCGTGAGACACACCAGTCAGGGCGGTTTTGCATCATCGCCGTAAGCCGCGCCCGCCCCCATTCGGGATAGAAGCGGGTTTCAGCCACCGCCTGTAGGGCCAGCTCGCGCAGGGTCTTTTGCTCGCTGCTCCCTGATTCCTGATTCCTGATATCCATGCCGATGAACCACTGCCGCGTGGCGCGGAAGATGATCGGCGTCTTATGTCGCCAGCAGTGCGGGTAGCTGTGGCGGATGCGGTCCTGGGCGAGCAGCAGGCCGCGCGCCTTAAGTTCGTCGATCACGCGCGGATTCGCCTCCCACACGCTCAACCCACCCACCAGCGGGGTGTCCGGGTAGAAGCGGCCGTCACCGCCCACGGGGTTGTCCACCTTGATGCCGTAGCGCATACCCACCACGAAGTCGTCGTGACCGTGGCCGGGGGCGATGTGCACGAGCCCCACACCGGTGTCCAGGCTGACGAAATCGGCGAGGATGATGGGCACTTGTCGCTCATAGAAGGGGTGTTGAAGCACGAGCCCCTCCAGCGCCCGGCCCTTGACCTGGGCCATGACCTCGAACGTCTCGAACCCATAGCGCCGGAGGGCAGCCTCGGCCAGCTCGCGCGCCAGGATCAGCACCCCACGCGGGGTGCGCACCAGGTCGTAGGCAAAGTCTGGATGCACGGCCACCGCCTGGTTGGCCGGCAGGGTCCAGGGCGTGGTAGTCCAGATCACTGCATAAATCGGGCAGTCGCCGCTGACAGTAAGCCCCAGGCGGCGGCCGAGATCGGCGCAGTCGGCCACGGCGAAGGCCACGTCGATGGCGGGCGAGGTCTTGTCTTCGTACTCGACCTCCGCCTCTGCCAGGGCCGAGCCACAGTCCACGCACCAGTGCACCGGTTTGGCGCCCAGGTAGAGATAACCGTTGGCCTGGATCTTGCCCAGCTCGCGCATGATGTCCGCCTCGAAGCGGTAGTCCATGGTGAGATAAGGGTGGTCCCAGTCGCCCAGCACCCCCAAGCGGATGAAGTCGGCGCGCTGGCGCTCGACCTGGCTCGCGGCATATTCGCGGCACAGCTCGCGAAAGCGCGCGGGCGGGATGTCTTTGCCGTGCTGTTTCTCCACCACCAGCTCGATGGGCAGCCCGTGGCAGTCCCAGCCGGGGACGTAGGGCGCGTCGTAGCCGTCCAGGGTCTTGGACTTGACGATGATGTCCTTGAGGATCTTGTTCACCGCATGGCCGATATGGATGTCGCCGTTGGCATAAGGCGGGCCGTCATGCAGCACGAACTTGGGCCGTCCGGCAGCAGCGGCACGAATCTTGTCGTAGAGCCGCTTCTCTTGCCATTGCCGGATCCAACCAGGTTCCCGGCGCGCTAGATCGCCGCGCATGGGGAAGGGGGTGTCGGGCAGATTCAGGGTCGATCGGTAGTCGGGCATGGTATGAACTCAGCGGGCAAGGATCGTTTGTGGCATGGGACTGGCGCGAACGGCATCGGCTGCCCTCTGGCTCCTGGGCGAACGCCGACACCTGGGGCAGTGCGGTTCGACTCAGACATTGAGCAACTCCCGCGCCTGCGCCACATCACGCTCGATCTGCGCGATGAGGGCCTCGAGGCTGGCAAAGCGCGCCTCGTCCCTGAGCTTATGCAGGAACTCCACGCGCAGATGGGCTCGGTAGATGTCGCGGTCGAAATCGAACAGATGTACCTCCAGGGTGGGCTTGCCGTTGGCATGCACCGTGGGGCGCGTGCCCAGGCTGGCGACCCCTGGCCAATCCGGGTGGTCGAGACCCTGCACGCGCACGGCGAAGATCCCCGTGAGCGGCGGGCGGTTGTGCTTGAGCTGGATGTTGGCGGTGGGCCAGCCGAGTCTGCGGCCCAGCCGGTCGCCGCCCACCACCCGGCCAGAGATGGAATAGGGGCGGCCCAGAAGCTGGGCGGCGGTGGCCATGTCACCGGCGGCCAGCGCCTCGCGCACGGCCGTGCTGGAGGCGCGCTGGCCCGCGGCCTCGACGGTGGGGAGGGCCTCGGCCTGGTAGCCGTATTGGGCACCAAGGCGGGCGAGCAAGGCGAAGTCCCCGGCCCGCCGAGCACCGAAGCGAAAATCGTCGCCTACCAGGACGTAGCGTGCTTTCAACCCCGCGACCAAGACGCGCGCCACGAAGTCCTCGGCGCTCAGTTGGGCGAAATCGCGCGTGAAGCGGCAGATGTGCACGTGTGCCACCCCGAGGGTGCGCAGGATCTCTAGCTTTTCCCGTAGGCTGGTCAGCCGTGTGGGTGCCGCCTCGGGGTTGAAGACCTCGCGCGGGTGTGGCTCGAAGGTCAGCACGCAGGGCAGCCCGCCCACCGCCGCCGCCTGGGCCGTAAGCCGAGCCAGCATGGCTTGGTGGCCCAGATGCACGCCATCGAAGTTGCCGATGGTCACCGCATTCGGGCGCTGCGCGCGGGGCCAGCCGTGGGTGATGAGCATGCTAGTTATCTGCTTGAAAAACCTGAAAGTTTAGTCCAGCGGCCGAGGGGCGTCTATGCCGCGCGGCGGCGAAAGTCGGCCAACCGCACGCCGAGCAGCCACAGGGTCAGAAAATAGAGCCCCGCGCCGCATGCCACAAGGACCGTCAAATGGAGGACGCGTTCGATCGCACGATAGGCAAGCCAGGTCTCACTCGCGCCCATGGCACACGCGAGGAATACCCCCATGACCAGCAGGGCGGTGGTTAGCTTGGCCAGGAAGGCCGGCCAGCCGGGCTGCGGTCGGTAGATCCCCTGGCGGCGCAGCTTGTGGAACAGCGCGGCGGCATTGAGGCAGGCGCCCAGACCGATGGCGAGCGCCAATCCAGCGTGCTTGAGCGGCCAGATGAACATCAGGTTCATCGCCTGCGTGGCGAGCAGGGTCAAGATGGCGATCTTCACCGGCGTGCGGATGTCCTGGCGGGCATAAAAGCCCGGTGCCAACACCTTGATCAGGATCAGGCCGAGCAGTCCCACGCTGTAGGCCACCAGCGCTTGTCGTGTCATCGCCACATCGTGCGGGGTGAACTCGCCGTAGTGAAACAGGGTGGTGATCAGCGGCACAGCCAGCACCCCCAGTCCCACCGCGGCCGGTGCGGCGAGCAACAAGGTCATGCGCAACCCCCAGTCGAGCAGTTTGGAGTACTCGCCGGGGTCGTCGTCGGCGTAGTGTTTGGCGAGCGAGGGTAGCAGGATCGTCCCCAGCGCCACCCCTAGCATGCCTGTGGGGAATTCCATCAGCCGGTCCGCATAGTAGAGCCAGGACACACTGCCGGTGGTGAGGAAGGAGGCGAACAGGGTATTGATCAGCAGCGAGACCTGAGCGATGGATACCCCCAGGGCGGCCGGGGCCATCAGCTTGAGGATGCGGCGCACCCCCTCGTCGCGCGGGTCGAAGTCCCAGCGCGGCAGCACACCCAGGCGCTTGAGCCCAGCGAACTGGAAGGCCAACTGCAGGATGCCGCCGAGAAACGCCCCCCAGGCGAGCGCCAGCACGGGCGGATCGAACCAGGGCGCGGCGAACAACGCGGCGGCGATCATCGCCACATTCAGCAACACCGGTGTGAAGGCCGGCAGCATGAAGCGGCCATAGGTGTTGAGGACGCCCGCTGCCAAGGCGGTTAGCGAGATGAACAGGATGTAGGGGAAGACGATGCGGGTGAGCTCCACCGTCAGTGCGAACTTCTCGGGCCGGCTGAGGAAACCCGGGGCGGAGACGAGCACGATGAGCGGCGCGCCGATCACCCCGAGCAGGGCGACCACCGCGAGCGCCACGAACAACACGCTGGCCACCCGATTGACCAGCAGGCGCGTCTGTGCCTCGCCGCGCCGGTTCTTGTACTCGGCCAGCACGGGCACGAAGGCCTGGGAGAAGGCCCCCTCTGCGAACAGCCGCCGCAATAGGTTGGGTAGTTTGAAGGCGACGAAAAAGGCGTCGGTCATCGCCCCCGCGCCAAAGGCTCGAGCGATGATCGCATCGCGGGCAAAGCCCAAGATGCGCGAAAGGAGGGTCATGGCGCTGACCGAGGCGAGGGCCTTGAGCAGGTTCATGCTGATAAGCAGCGGGTTTGCTTGGCTTGGTGGGGGCCGCGGGCCTTGTCAGCTACGGCGGGGGTGGTTAATATACTTTTTTTGACCTTTACTGAGGAGTTGACGCATGGCCAACAGCGCCCAGGCGAGGAAGCGCGCCCGGCAAAGCGCCAAGCGGCGTCTACACAACATGGCGCTGCGCTCGAAATACCGTACCGCGGTGAAAAAGGTCCGCAAGGCCATCGCCACTGGCGACAAGACCGCTGCTCAGACCATTTTCCAGGCCTCTATGCGCGTGATCGACAGCATCGCCGACAAGGACATCGTGCACAAGAACAAGGCGGCCCGCCACAAAAGCCGTCTGGCCGCGGCCATCAAGGCAATGGCCTGAGACGCGTCAGGGTCTATCCGGTGGCGGCTGCGTTTTCCCGACGCGCCGGTCACCCCCGCGCAGTCCTCCTGCCCTCGACCATCTTGAGATCGTTGTCGCGGGCGAAATTCATCAGGAACTCGAATGCCATGGGGTCTTGGGTCTCCAGGGCCCTGTTCACGACCACACAGGCTAGGCCGCCTCGCCGCACGGGATAGACATAGGGGGAATAGTGAGTCCGGTTGTTCGGATCCATCGTCGCGAATAGGCCACTCAGACGTTCGGCCCAGTCGCTGGGCCTGAACTTGCGTCCGGTATTCGTTTCGCCACAGATGACGATCTCTTGGTATTCGTGCATGGGTGGACTCGTGTGATGCTGCGGGCGCAATCATGCCACAAGTGGGTCTGACGGGAGGAGCCGCGACCGCTATAATCGGGTGATTGAACATTTTGGGACAGACCGAGCTATGAACCTAGACCGGGTGAACTCTGGGCGCGATGTGCCCAACGACATCAACGTCATCATCGAGATCCCCGCCCACTCCGACCCCGTCAAGTACGAGGTGGACCACGAGACCGGCGCCTTGTTCGTCGACCGTTTCATGAGCACGGCCATGCACTATCCGTGCAACTATGGCTACATCCCGCACACCCTGTCCAAAGACGGCGACCCGTGCGATGTGCTGGTCGCGACCCCGATCCCCCTCATTTCCGGTTCGGTCGTTCGCTGCCGACCTGTCGCCCTGCTGCGTATGACCGACGAGTCCGGCGACGACGCCAAGGTGCTGGCGGTGCCGATCGACAAGCTCACCCGGCATTGGACACACGTCCGAGGGCCGGAGGACATGCCGCCCGATCTGCTCGAGCGCATAGCCCATTTCTTCGAACACTACAAGGACCTGGAAGAAGGCAAATGGGTGCGCGTGGTCGGTTGGGAGGGGGCGGAGGCCGCCAAAAAAGAAATCCTCGACAGCGTCGCCATGTACAACAACGCCCCCGAGAAACCGATGTTCTGAGCGGGTAACGGTCAAGAGGATACAGGTCGCAGCGTCTGGTTGCCCATCGCGAAGCGGTGCGGGCAGTCGCCTGTTACCGTGATCTGTCAGCCTGTAACCTGACATGTTGATCTGCATCCTCTCCGACTCGCACGACAACCGGCGGCTGCTGGAGCATGCCGTCGAGGACGCCAAGGCGCGCGGTGCTAAGGCCGTCTTGCACTGCGGCGACGTGGTGGCGCCCACCACCCTGCGGGTGCTGAAGAAATTCGCCTTGCCGGTGCACGTCATCCACGGCAACAACACCGGTGACCTCTACGCCCTGAACAAGCTCGCCCACGAGCCGGACAGCGTCGTGCGCTATCACGGCCAGGATGCCGTGGTGCACCTGGCCGGTCGCAGCATCTTCATGGTCCACTATCCCCACTATGCGGCCGCCATGGCGCTCACCGGCGACTACGACCTCGTCTGCTGCGGCCACGACCACCGCGCCAGCGTGCGTAGAGTGGAAAACGTCAAAGGCGGCATGACCTTTCTCATCAACCCCGGCACGGTGGGCGGCGTCGGCGCGCGTCCAACCTACATCCTCGCCGACTTGGCCGCCATGTGTTTCAGCGTCTTCGAGGTTCCCGCCGCTCCCGGTGAGGCGTGCAATGCTCAGCCGGTGAGCGTGCATTTCTGAAGACAGAAGACGAGTTCATTCTGCCCCGACCTGTGGCTTGATTTCATTCGTGTGCGCACTATAGCGTCGCTGGGTCGTTGGGTGTCGCCAAGGCGCCGCTATGGGCGCGTCCCTTTGCGCCTTACGCCCAACCTCCTTGCGGCCAGCAACGCTGTTCGCCGGACGATGAGAACTGGCCATCGGGGCGCGTTCTTTTCATAGGTGTCCCGCTTCGGCGCATCAAGCATCAAGTATTGGGCGTCCGCGGCCGATAACGATGGCTGTAGCGTTACTTCGGGATAGAGGAGTGGAAGCCAATCGTATGGCCAGGTCGCAACGCGTTCGCCTGGGTGACCTCCTGGTCAAGGCGGGTCTCATCTCACAAGCGGTTTTGGAAAGCGCCCTGCAAGAACAGAAAAGGACAGGCCGCCGCCTTGGGCGCATCCTGATCGACTCTATGCTGGTCAGCGAGGAGGCCATCGCCCGTGCCCTCGCTGATCAACTCGGCCTGCCTTTCATCGATCTGAAACAGACCGAGATCGATCCCGACGTCCTGCGCCTGCTGCCCGAACAGTATGCGCGACGGCTGCGGATCCTGCCCATCGCCTTGCTCAGGGATGGGCGACTGCTCCTGGGCATGGCCGATCCAGACGACCTGTATGCCTACGACGAGGCGGTGCGCTTGACGCAACGCGAACTGCAGATCGCCATAGTCACCGAGAGCGATCTGCTGTCTGCTTTCGACCGGCTGTATCGGCAGACGGATGAGATCCACAACTATGCGCGGGCCATCGAGCAATCGCTGAAAGACGAGCAGGGGACTTTTCTCGAATGGATGCAGGTGGAGGCGGGCGCGCCCGACGCGCCAGTGGTACGGCTCATCCAGACGATCTTCGAGGATGCGGTTCAGGCACGCGCCTCGGACATCCACATCGAGCCACAAGAGAAGAAGCTGGTCATTCGGCTGCGGATTGATGGGGTGCTGCACGCACAGGCTGAGGCCGAACTGACCGTAACCCAGGCGATCGCCATGCGCCTGAAAATCGTCTCAGGTCTCGACATTTCAGAAAAGCGCCTACCGCAGGATGGGCGCTTTCAGATCAAGGTGAAGGACAAATCGCTGGACGTGAGGCTTTCGATCTTGCCCACGCAATACGGCGAATCGATCGTCATGCGCCTGCTCAACTATGACGCATCACTACTCGATCTCGACCGCCTTGACATGCCGGCCGACGTCCTAGAGCGCTATCGGCGCATCATAGCCCGCCCGCATGGCCTCATCCTGGTCACCGGCCCCACCGGTAGCGGCAAGACCACTACGCTGTATGCTTCGCTGGCAAGCCTCAACAGTCTCGAGCGCAAGATCATCACGGTCGAAGACCCCGTGGAATACCGCCTGCCCGGGGTGATGCAGGTGCAAATCAACGACAAGATCGACTTGACCTTTGCCCGCGCTTTACGTTCCATCCTGCGTCAAGACCCCGACGTGATACTGGTGGGCGAGATGCGCGACGCGGAGACGGCGCAGATCGGCTTGCGCGCCGCCATCACGGGGCATTTGGTCTTTTCCACCCTGCATACCAACGACGCGTCCAGTACCCCCGTGCGGCTTATCGACATGGGAACGCCGCGCTTCATGGTAGCCACCGCCTTGCAAGCCGTACTTGCCCAGCGCCTGGTGCGTCGTGTCTGCCCATATTGCGCGCGACCATACACGCCGACGCCGACCGAGCGGCAATGGATCGCCGCCATGGGCCATCAGGACCATCAGGACTGGCGTATCGGTACCGGTTGCACCCACTGTCACCACACCGGCTATCAGGGCCGGCTGGCCGTACACGAACTACTGGAGATGACGCCGGAGCTGGCCTTGGCGGCCAATCATGACGACCCGAAGACCTTTTTGCAGGCAGCGCAGGCTGCCTTGGCGGGGCGCAGCCTGGGCCACCAGGCTTTGCGCCAAGCTGCAGCCGGCCTGACGACGCTGCAGGAGGCCATGCGCATTGGTTACGAAGTGTGATGGATCATGGCAGTCTTCCACTATCGCGCCAGAAATGCCCAGGGTGAGCCTGTCCAAGGTCTGCTCGATGGCGCCTCAGCCGTGGAGGTCGCTGCCCATCTGCTTGCTAGCGATCTCACCCCAATCGATATCAAGCCTCGGGTAGAGCAGCAGGAATTCAGCCTGGCCGTGCTGCTCGGGCGTCGGGATCGTCCTATCGACCTGATCCAGCTCCAAGTCTTTTCCCGCCAGATTCACACCCTGCTCAAGGCAGGGGTGCCCATCCTGCGTGCCCTGTCCAGCCTGCGCACCTCTGCCACAAACCCACGCCTGGGCAAGATCCTGGCCCAGTTGCAGGATGGTCTGGCGCAAGGGCGTGAGCTTTCAGCCTGCATGGCGCGACACCCGCGCGTCTTCGACCCTTTCTACATCGCCATGATACGTATGGGCGAGATGACCGGCCGTCTGGACGAGACGTTCGACCGCCTGGCGGTGCACCTGCAGGCCGTGCTGCGCACGCGCGAGCGGGCAAAGGCTGCCTTGCGCTATCCCGCCTTCGTGATCTTGGCCATGGTCGCGGCCGTGGTGGTGATCAACCTGTTCGTCATCCCCGCCTTCAGCAAGGTCTATGCCGGCATGCAAAGCGAGCTGCCATTGGTGACGCGGCTGCTCATTGGTATGTCGGATTTCAGCCAACGGCACTTGCCATGGTTGATCTTGGGTGTAGGCGGTCTCGCCCTGGCCTGGACGGTCTGGGTGCGCACGCGCAAGGGACGATATCTCTGGGGGCGCTACAAACTCAAACTGCCCATCGTCGGCCGGATCCTGCACCTCTCGGCACTAGGGCATCTCGCCCGCAGCCTGGCGCTGGCGGCGCGCTCCGGTGTACCCATCCTACAATCCCTGAGCGCGGCTGCGTCGGTCACCGACAACCCCTATATGGCCGAGAAGATCGACAACATGCGTACCGGCATCGCGCATGGCGAGAGTCTGCTGCGCACGGCCACGCTGGCTGGGGTGTTCACCCCCATGGTGCTGCAGATGATCGCCGTGGGCGAGGAGACCGGTGAGCTCGATCGCCTGCTCGACGAGATCGCCGACATGTACGAGCGCGAGGTGGATTACGCCATCGCCACCCTGTCGCAGCAAATCGAACCCATCCTCATCACCGCTTTGGGCGCCATGGTCCTGGTCCTTGCCCTGGGCATCTTTCTGCCCATCTGGGACATGGGCGGCAAGATGCTGGGTCATTGATCCGGCGCCGACGCGATCGCGCACAAAACGCGGGGCAACGGCGGTGGTGTGGCCTCTGCCTAAAGTTTTCGGGGTAATCGCCGATATCGGGAATGCACGCTTGTGTGTGATTGATAGAAGGAGACATCGCATGCGAACCTTGGCAGCCCGTCAGTATGGTTTCACCTTGATCGAACTGATCGTGGTCATCGTCATCCTTGGCATCCTGGCGGCCGTGGCCCTGCCGCGCTTCACGGGCATGCAGCGCGACGCGCGCATCGCCAAGCTCAACGCGGCACGTGGCGCGGTGCAGGCGGCTGCGGCCATGGTGCATGGCGCAGCGCTCGCGCGCGCCGGCCAGGGGGCGCATACCGTCGGCAGTTGCACGGCTACCACCACCGCCGCGGGCGGCGGGCAAGTCTGCACCGAGAACGGCCCCGTCAACGTCATCAACCACTACCCCACCGCCAATTTGGCTGGCATTGTCGCCGCCGCCGGGCTGACCAGCGTCAATCCGCCCACCGCCGCCGCCTTGCAGCGCGAGGGGTATAACATCGCCGGCGGCGGTGCAGCCATTGGCAGCACACTGACCATCCAGGTCACTGGTGGCACGAATGCGGCCAACTGTTCCTTCACCTATTCGCCGTCCACGGGTGGGGCCGCCGGTAGCGCGGCGGCGATCAGCGCGGTGACGACGACGGGCTGCTGAGAAACGCTCACGACGCCATGTTCACGGCCAGGTTTTCCAGAGCCGGGGCAAGGCGCGGCCCTCGCAGCATGCGTGGGTTCAGTGTGCTGGAACTCATCGTCGTGCTTGGTGTGGCCGCCATCCTGGCCAGTGTGGCCTATACCCGCTTCGTCGAGCCACAGGGCATGCAGCTCAGGGCCGAGGTGGAAGAGTTGCGCTGGCTGCTCAGACAGGCGCAACGGTTGTCGCTGGTAAAAAACAGAGCGGTATGCGTGACGGTGCAGACGGAACGACTCTCGCTTCGTCTGGCGACTGCCCCCGGCCCCGTGGGGACATGCGACGTCGATGCCATAGGCACGGACGGCAGACCTTATGCGCTGACGGCTACGGGCGGATTGACCGCGGTGCCGACTACATTCCGCTACCGACCAGATGATGGCAGACCTGAACCTGCTCCAGTGAACGTTTCGCTGGCCGCTGGTTACGGCGTGCGCGTACAGCGGTACACGGGCTATGTGGAATGAAAGGGGCGTGATGCGGAGCGAACGACCTGTGGACGAGCAGGGATATACTCTGATGGAGGCCCTGGTGTTCATTATCATCCTGGGCATCGCCGCGACCACCCTACTTGCCGTGTATGCCTTTGCCGGCCGCAACGCGGGCGCGCAGGGAGCACAGTTCGAGGCGCGGCAGATCGCCTACGCTTTCGTGCAGGAAGCCCTGGCCCGCCCCGTGCGCTGCGGTGACGCCACACCCGGCGATGCGCCCGGTCCCGAGGCGGGGGAGACACGCGCCACCCCCTACGACCACGTCAACGACTACGACGGCTTCGACTCACAGAGCGCCGGCGGCATCCGTTTCCTGAGCGGGCAGCCGGTGGACGCCGAGGCCGACGGCAACCCAGACCTGCAGGGTTATCGGGTGCGCATCAGTGTCGTACCGTACGCCATCGCGCCGGTCCCGGCAAACGATGCTTGGCGCGTGACGGTCCGCGTGACGCCACCAGTCGGCGCCGAGGTGGTCATGGACGCGGTGCGCATCTGCTACGGGACCTAAAGATGCTTCCTGCCGCGAGTCAACGTAGACAGGTCGGCTTCACCCTGATCGAGATGATCATCGCCGTCGTCGTCATCGGTATGCTGGCTACCACTGCCGTGCTACTGCTGCGCGGCCCGATCGCGTTGCAGATGCAGCAGCAGCGCGAGAACAATCTGCTCGACGAGGCGGGTCTGTTCGGTATGCGCCTGCGGCGCGAGCTGGCCCAGGCGCAGGCTGCGAGGTTGGAACCTGCCGGGGCGGGGTTCACCCTCCGCTTCGATCTGCGGCCGCCCTCGGCCGGGACCGTACGTTATCTTTGTCAGCCCAATGCCACCAACCCGGCGCTCGGCGCCCTGCGGCGCGCCCCAGGTGGACTATTGTTGCGCAACGTGCGGGCTTGCCGGGCGATGGACCCGCAGTCACCGGCCTATCGGGCCGAGGCTGGGCGCAGCCAGCTCGTCGAAATGGCCGTAAGTCTGGCAGATGGCGAGCAACGGGCCGATGTCTTCTATGCGCTACGGGTAGGGCCATGAGACAGGACGGCATCGCGCTCGTCGCGGCCTTGTTTCTCGTCGTCGGGCTCGCCGCGCTCGCCGTGTTGGCGCTGCGCGCGTCCAGCCATACGGCCGATGCACGCAGCTTGGAACTTCTCGACGATCTGTCTGAATTGGCGGCCACGGCGGGCGTCGAGTGGGGTGCCTATCGCGTGCAGCGTCTTGGCGAGTCCTGTCCTTTCGATGTCGGCATGCCGAAGCTGCCGGGCACGCTGGAGAAATTCAGCGTCCGCGTCCAATGCCAACCGGACCCACCAGGCTTGCAGATCAAGGCGACCGCTCGTCATGGCAACGATCCGCAGAGCCCTGAATATGCCGAGCGGCAGCTGAGCCTGAGCTTGAAGCCATGAAATACAGAACGCTCAGAGCCGCCAAGCGTGGTTGGAATCGTCTGCTGCATTGGCGCCGGCGCCGTCGTACCCCGGCGTGCCGCCAATGTCTAGTCCTTTGGCAAGGCGGAGTGGGGTTTGCGGTTCTTGGACGTGCAGACGGGCGCATCCGACTGCATCGGGCTGGCTGGCTTCCTGACCCAGTGCCGGAGATACTGCCCCTGCGGCGGGATGATGATGCTGCCTGCAGCATCGTCGTGCCGTTCACCGATTATCGTCTTCTGAATATCGAACCCCCGCAAGTACCGCAGGAGGAACTTGCTCGAGCTGTACGCTGGATCGTGGCGAGCCGTCTCCCCACCGAGCCCATCGAGGAGCTGACGGTCGATTACATCCAGCTCGATCCACGAATCACGGCCGGCAAGCCAGAAATTCTGGCGGTCGTCGCCCACAACGACGTGTTGCGGAGACACCTGCAATACGCCGGGCAGTCGCACCTGCGGCCGGACGCGATCGACATTCCGGAAATGGCGCAACGCAACCTCGCGCATCTGAGCGGCAGCAAGGACGCGCTGACTATGCTGGCGCTCACCCCCATGGGCGGGCTGTTGACCGTTACGCGGCAAGGCGAGCTGTGTTTCTCCCGACATTTGGACTATGACTGGTCGCAGTTGACGGGGCGTGATGCCGGAGCCGTCCGCGAGCAGATAGATCGGCTTACGCTCGAATTGCAACGCAGTGTGGACTACATCGAAAGGTACCACACCGCCTGGCGCATCGATGCCATCCACCTCGCCGCTACTCTGTCACCCGCCAAGCTTGGCGAAATCGCCGACGGTGTGAACGTGCCCTGCCAACCATTCGAGCTGGGACGCTGGATCGATGGGGCCGGCGACCTCGACCCGGACAGCCTCGCGCACGCCTGGTTCGCCTTGGGCGGGGCATTGCGCGGCCTGGTGGGAGAGACTTGAGCCATGCAGCAAATCAACCTGCTCAGTGCGGCTCTCATTCCAGCCAAGCCTGTTTTTTCGGCAGTGGTCATGCTCTGGCTGTTGGCCGCCATCCTCGGCGTCGGTATTCCACCCGCGTGGTGGTTCTGGTTCGAGAGAGAGACGGCGCGAGCAGAACACGACCAGATCCTGGCCGAGTTCGATGCCCTCAATGCTCGCCTGGAGGCTCAGTCCTTACAGGCCAGCCTGGCCACCGAGCAGATCGACCCCGCCGCTCGATCTGCCGCGCACGAGCGGCGGCAGTTGTATGCTCGCTTGGCGGCCATCGCTCGGCCGGCGCGCATTTCCGCCCGCCTGCAGGCGCTTGCCGAAGCTGGCCTGGCGGGGGTTTGGCTGCGTGAAATAGAGCTCACGCCAGATGCCTTCCGGCTCAAGGGCTATGCCCTCGGCGCCGAACTCGTACCGGAATACCTGCGTCGCCTCGCCATGCAACCCGATTTTTCGGGGACGAACGTTGCTCAGCTCAAGATTGAGGCCGATCAGGCCGATGCGTATCTCGCCTTCGTCATCGATTCAGCCGTGGCAGAACCATGAAAGACAAACTGCGTAAACACATTCGAGCCTGGATCGAGCGCATCGACGCCCTGAGCGTGCGAGAACGGGTATCCATCTTCCTGGCAGCTGCAGGCGGCCTGGCGGCCGTATTGGTCTTCGGCATCATCCTACCGTCCAGCGAGGAAGCGAAGCGCCTACGCCAAGATACTGCCCAGCTCCGTGAGCGGATCGGAGTCTTGCAGGCCCAACTGGCAAATACGCCGGGTCTCGTCGCTGAGGCTCCTGAGGGTGTTACCGAACTCTCCCAATACGAAGCACGGCTGGTTCAACCCCAGATCATCACGGCAGCAGTGCGGCATCTGGTCGCGGCGCAGGCAGGGGCCCGGCTGCTTGCGTTGACCTTGTCACCTGCGCAGCCCTTGCTCACCTCTGTGGCGGTCGGCAACGCACGCACGACCCCAATGCCGGGAGACCCAGAGGCAATGCCCGCAGCTGATCAGTCTGCGGCCATTGTGCCGGCTGAAACAAGCACGGAGGGGCAGCCGGCGCATGATGAAGCCATACCCTCTTGGTATGCACACGGCATCTCCCTGCAGTTGGAAGGGGGCTATGCTGCGCTGACGCAGGCCGTGCGAAGTCTCGAACGCCTGCCATGGCTCGTCGAATGGCGCTCCGTAAGGCTGGATGCCAAGGAGCACCCACGCATTCGCATGCAGGTCGAAATGGCCGCCATCAGCAAACTGCCTGCATGGGTCAACCGATGACAGCGCTAATACATGACCGGACATGGAGGCGCTCAGCGGCGGATGGGGCCTCTCGTATAGAGCCTGCTAATCCAAAACAGATGCGCTCTACCTTCCAGCGCATGGCTAGCGCTACGTCGTCAGCGTCTCCTCAGCCCATCGGATCTGGGATGGTTTGTGCACCTAGGGTAGACACCGGAAGTTGCAACTCATGGCGTAAACCTCGCAATGTGTCACGGCCTAGGCCGCTTCTACGGGTGGGATGTTCCCTACCCGGCCTGCCGGCGCGTTCAGTCTTTCCGCCCCGACTCAGGAGTGCCGTCGGCAGGATCGCCTTGCTGTGGAGATCCCTGCTTTTCTGTCGATTAGCCGCTTGCTACAGATGGGTCCGGATAGCGGGGCAGGACCTTCTGCCCAAAGTGTCTCGTGGTGTGAGCAGATTGCACGTCTTGATTGTCACCCTGGTGACCCTGGCCGCCGAGGTCCATGCCGCCGACCCGATGGCACCACCGCGGGTGGTCAAAAAAGGGGAGAAGATTCCAAACCGTGAGCAGACGTTTACTCCTGCTCCCCTGCTGTGGACACGGGTTGGCGCCGAGGCCTCGCTCGCTTGGTACGGCGGACGCCTGGTGCAGACTGGCAACGAGGTCGAGGGCGCTCGCATCGAGTACATCGCTGAGGATCACATCATCCTGAGCCAGAACAGACGTCTCTATCGCGTGCCATTGCTTTTGGTGGATGGCATCGCCGCGCCAGGGGCCGACGCTGCAGTGCGACCTTGCAAAGGAGGCAACTCATGCCCTATGCCGCATCACTGAATAAAATTCTACCCGTCCGCCGGCGACGGGGGATGGTCCGTGGCCTGGCCCTGATCGTCGCGACTGCGTTGCTCGCGGGCTGTGCCAATCAGCTCGGACGGCAGGGACAGGTCGCCCTGGGACGGTCATTGGAAGCAACTTCGACACCGCGTGAGCTCCCACCGGAGGTGAAACAGGCTGTGCTAGAGGCCATCCGACCCCAGCCGAGCGTCGAGGCCCCGCAGGCGCCGCAGCCTCGCTTCAACCTGGCTGTCAACAACGCCCCCGCGCGCGAGGTGCTCATGGGCATGGTCACGGGCACGCCCTACAGCATACTCGTGCACCCGGACGTTACGGGCACGCTGACCCTCAACCTCAAGCAGGTGACGGTCATAGAGGCCTTGGAGGCAATCCGGGCGTTATACGGTATCGAATACGAACTGCAGGGCCGACGCATCGTCATTCCCTCGCCCGCGCAGCGCACGCGCGTCTTTCAGGTCAATCAGTTGGCGTTGTCACGCCAGGGCACGTCCGACATGCGCGTGGTGTCCGGCTCCATCAGTTTGACGGATCCCAAGGGTGGCACAGGCTCGCGCGCCTTGGAGACCACCAGTGTACAAACGCAAAACGCCTCGAAATTCTGGCAGGAGCTTGAAAACGCCATCAAGGCGCTCGTGGGCGAGCAGGGGCAGGTCGTCGTCAGCCCGCAGTCAGGTCTCGTCATCGTGCGGGCTGCGCCTTCCCAGTTGAAGCTGGTCGAGGATTACCTGCGCGCCACCGAGACAAGCAGTGCGCGTCAGGTCATGCTGGAGGCGAAGATCGTCGAGGTCGAATTGCTGGACGACTACCAGTCCGGCATCAACTGGGCGCTCCTGGCCCGCCGCGGCAAGCTGCGCATCGGTCAGGACGGCCTGGACAGCGCCAACAACCCAATCAATCTTGGCGCAGGCGTCAGCAGCATGCTGACCAGTGGGCCACCGGGTGCTGCCGGTGCCCCCTTTGGCGCCGCCTTCGTCAACAGCGAATTTGGCGCCATCATCAACCTCTTGCAGACCCAGGGCACGGTGCACGTGCTATCCAGCCCGAGGATCGCCACCCTGAACAACCAGAAGGCCGTGCTCAAGGTCGGCAAGGACCAGTTCTTCGTCACCGAGGTCACGGGCGGCACCGCGCCCACCGCCACCACGCCAGGCACGCCACCCAACGTTGTGGTGCAACCATTTTTTTCCGGTATCGCCCTGGATGTGACCCCCCAGATCGATGCCCAAGACAATATCTTGCTGCATGTGCGGCCCTCGGTCAGCCGAGTCGAAGAAGACCGCAAAGTCATCGATCTCGGCAGCCTTGGCAGCTTGATTCTGCCGCTGGCGATGAGCAGCATCAGCGAGACCGATAGCGTGGTTCGTCTCAAAGATGGCCAGATCGTCGCCATTGGCGGGCTGATGAAACAGGATCATGGCGATGCCAACCAGCGGCTTCCAGGTTTGGGTGAGCTGCCCGTGCTCGGAGAGCTCTTTGGCAACACCCGGCGTTCCAGCCGCAAACGCGAACTGGTGGTACTGATCAAACCCACCATCATCCGCGACGCTCAGGACTGGCAGCAGGACTATCTGGCCACCCGCGAACGCCTGAGTACCTACGGTCTGCGGCCGGAGCAGTAAATGCTGCTGCCTGGCGCCCTCGCTTCAGCGCTAGGCGTGGCCCTGCTCATCGTCGGGCTCGGCCGCGTTGATAGCGCATGCGCCGACGGTCTCGCGCTGCGCGCAGAGATTGCTTTGCTGCTTACCCCGCGCTCGGAAGTACGATCCCTCGCCAGGCGGTCACCGCTACCCGATACCCCGATGCTGCTGAAACTGGATGAATCGGGGATCGGTAACGACGCAGAGAAGGCACAGGACGACGCCATGGCCCTGCTGTTCGAAGCCATCGCCCAGCATCGACAGGGAGCCCTGGCAGCGGCCGAGGCGCTGTATCGTCGCGTCCTCGCCCTGCCCACGCCCCCCATCCAGGCCCATCTCGGACTGGCACGCATTTTGGCCCGGCGCGCGGGTGCCAAGGCGGCTGCGGAATATCTCGATGCGGCACAGGCCAACACCGCCGATGCGGTCCTCGCTCGCGAGGCGGCGCTCTGGTGGGTCGAGGCCGGCGAATATGAACATGCCCTGGCGAGCCTGCAAAAAACGCACCCTCGATCTCGGGCCGAGGACGGCGCCCTGCTGGGGGGGTTATACCTTTTGACTGCCCGTTACGAAGAGGCCGTCGCTGCTTTTCGACACGCCTTGGCACAGAGCGACGCTAACCCGGGCTGGTGGCTCGGACTCGGGTTTGCCCTGTACGCAGCAGGGGAGCGAGAGAATGCCCAAACCGCTTGGCAAAACGCCCTAAACAGGGGAGGGCTGCCACCCGGTGCAGCTTCCTACGTTCAGGCCCGACTCGCTCAACGCTAGCCGCTGGCAGTCCTTTGGCCCGCGAGCGTTGCTGGCATCGAGGGGCCATCGCCCCCGGCAGGGCGAGTGATACCCCCATGAGGCTGTGACCAGCAACGCCGTCCCCCGGTCCGCAGGGGATGCCACGAAACCCCTCAAACGCGTCAGATTTATGCTCTCTATTCCTATATAGAAACATTCGATTGATCTGAACTACGCCCTTACCGTCTTTGCAAGGTACCATTCGCAAGCTTCGCAGTGACCCGTTCCCTGCATCCCTGCATCGTAGTGTGCACGTTCGTCCAATCCCTTGCCTGGCGCGGACGGAAATCGACGGAGGCGATACATGACGTCAGTTGTGGCGACCAATCAGACCATCCTGGTGGTGGGTGGCGGCATCTCTGGCATGACCGCGGCGCTGGAGGCGGCCGAGACCGGCAAGCGCGTGGTGCTGGTGGAGAGGAATCCCTGGCTCGGCGGCCGCACCGCGCAGCTCTACCGCTACTTCCCCAAGATGTGCCATCCCACCTGCGGGCTGGAGATCAACCTGCGGCGCCTGAAGGCCAACCCGAACATCCAGGTCTTAACGCTGGCCGAGGTGACCGGCATCAGCGGCACGAAAGGAGATTACACGGTAACGGTCAAGCTCACGCCCCGTTATGTGAACGAGCGGTGCACGGCCTGTGGCGAGTGCGCCAAGGCGGTCAGTACCGAGATCCCGGACGCCTTCAACTACAACCTGGGCAGAATCAAGGCCGCCTACCTGCCGCACAGCATGGCCTACCCGATGCGCTACGTGATCGACAAATCGATCATCGGCACCCCCGAGGCCGAGGCCGCCCGCGCTGCCTGCAAATACGGCGCCATCGACCTCGACCAGCAGGAGGAGGTCATCAGCCTCAAGGCCGGTGCCATCGTCTGGGCGACCGGCTGGAAGCCTTATGACGCCGAGAAGATCACGCCTTATCGCTACGGCGAGTTCCCCAACGTGATCACCAATGTGGAGTTCGAGCGCCTGGCCGACCCGCATGGGCCCACCGGCGGGCGCATCCTGCGGCCATCGGACGGGCGCGAGGCGAAGAACATCGCCTTCATCCAGTGTGCCGGCTCGCGCGACGAGAACCATCTGCGCCACTGCTCGCGCTTCTGCTGTATGGCCTCGCTCAAGCAGACGCACTACGTGCAGGAGAAGTACGGCGACGAGGCCAAATCGACGATCTATTACATCGACATCCGCGCCATCGACCGCTTCGAGGACTTCTATGCCAAGGTCAAGGCCAACCCCAACGTCACCTTCATCAAGTCCAAGGTGGCGCGCATCTCCCAGGACAAGGAGATGAACCCCATCTGTTGGGGGGTGAACACCGAGGGCTACAAGCGCTATTCGAACACGCATGACCTGGTAGTCTTGGCGGTGGGCATGGAGCCCGAGGTCAAGGGGGTGGACATCCCGGCCGAGGTGATGAGCGACTCCTCTGGCTTCATCATGGCCGACCCCGCCAATGCCGGCATCTTCGGCGCCGGCTGCGCCACCAATGCGCTGGATGTGAACCGGGCGGTGCAATCCGCCACGGCCGCGGCACTACGCGCCATCCAGGTCGTCAACAAGCTTGCCCGTGCGGAGGCTTAAACATGGCTGAGAAGAAACACGCTGCTTACATCTGTTCCGGCTGCGGCCTGGGCGAGCGGCTGGACATCGCCGCCCTGGAGGCGGTGGCCAAGAAGGAAGGCAAGATGCAGATCGTGCGCACGCACCCTTTCCTCTGCTCCGAGGAGGGCGTGGCGATGATCCGCGCCGACATCGACAATGAGGGGGTGACCCATGCAGCCATCTGTGCCTGCTCGCGCCGCGCCAAGACCGATGCCTTCAATTTCCCCACCACCGCGATTGCGCGCGGCAACCTGCGCGAGGGCGTGATCTGGGTGCGGCCCGACACCGAGGAGGCGCGCGAGACCACCCAGGAGATGGCCGAGGACTACGTGCGCATGGCCTGCGCCGAGGTCAAGGCCATGACCCAACCGGCCGGCAACCCCAACACCGGTACCAACAAGACCCTCCTGGTCGTCGGCGGTGGCATTTCCGGCATGACCGCGGCCTTGGAGGCCTCCAAAGCAGGGTATAAAGTCGTGCTGGTCGAGAAGACCGGCCAGCTCGGTGGTTGGGCCGCCAGGCTGCATCGCCGTGTGCCAACCCGTGAGCCGTTCAAGTCGCCCGAGGACACCGGTGTGGCCGACTTGGTGGCGCAGATCGAAGCCGACCCCAACATCAAGGTGTATCTGAACGCCACCATCGCCAAGACCGCCGGTGCGCCGGGCCGCTTCAAGGTGGATATCGCCGTGGAGAGCGGGCCAACGGTGACCGCAGACATCGGCGCCATCGTCCAGGCGACCGGTTTCTCACTCTATGATGCCAATAAGCTGCCGCATCTGGGCTATGGCAAATCGCCACACGTGGTCGATCAGGCCGGCCTGGAGGCCCTGGCGAAGGCGGCGAATGGCGGGGTCATCAAGCGCGCCGATGGCAAGGAGGTGAAATCCGTCGTCTTCGTACAATGTGCCGGCCAGCGCGACGCGAGCGGCGAGCACCTGCCCTACTGTTCGGGCTATTGCTGCAACACCAGCATCAAGCAGGCGATCTACCTCAAGGACGCCAACCCGGACGTGGACACCGTCGTGTTGTTCACCGATCTGCGTACCCCGGGCAACGGCGAGGACTTCTACCGCGCGGCGCAAAACCGTGGCGTGATCTTCTCCAAGGGTGTGGTCTCCGAAGTGGTGCCGAGCGGCGATGGGCTCACCGTCAAGTTCCATGACCTCATCCTGGACGACAAGAACGCCCAGATCGTGGCCGATCTGGTGGTGCTGGCCACTGGGGTGGTGCCCAATTCCGGCGTCAACATCGAGGCGCTGACCGCGCCCCAGGTTGAAGGCCAAGAAGCCCAGGTGAGTGAAGCGAGCCAGCTAGGCGAGGTCAAGCCGGTGTCCATCCTCAACCTCACCTACCGCCAGGGCCCGGATATTCCGCAGCTCAAGTGGGGTTTCACCGACAGCCACTTCATCTGCTTCCCCTACGAGACACGCCGCACCGCCATCTACACGGCGGGGCCGGTGCGCCGGCCGATGGACATCGCCCAGGCGATCGAGGACGCCACGGGTGCTGCGATGAAGGCCATCCAGGCGATGGAGAACGCGGGCCTGGGCCGTGCGGCGCATCCTCGCTCGGGCGACTTGTCCTTCCCCACGGCACGGCTCGAAGGCTGCACCCAGTGTAAGCGCTGCACGGTGGAGTGCCCGTTCGGAGCGATCGATGAGGACGAGAAGCGCTTCCCACTGTTCAACGAGAGCCGCTGCCGGCGCTGCGGCACCTGCATGGGGGCCTGCCCGGTGCGGGTGATCTCCTTCGAGAACTATTCGATCAACACCGTCGGTGCGCAGATCAAGGCAGTGAACATCCCCGACGAGTTCGAGAACAAGCCGCGCATCCTGATCCTCGCCTGCGAGAACGACGCCTATCCGGCGCTCGACATGGCGGCGTTGAACCGCAACTGTTATTCGGCCTACGTGCGCGCCATACCGGTACGCTGCCTGGGCTCGGTGAACACCATCTGGATCACCGACGCGCTCAACTCCGGCTTTGACGGCGTGATGCTGATGGGCTGCAAGCACGGCGAGGAATATCAGTGCCACTTCGTCAAGGGCTCCGAGCTGGGCCGCTACCGCATGTCCAAGGTGTACGACACCTTGAAGGGCATGAACCTCGAGCCCGAGCGTGTACTCGACTTGGAGGTGGCGATCACCGACCTGCACACCCTGCCCAAGAAGATCGACGAGTACACGGCCAAGATCATGGAGATCGGCCTGTCCCCCTTCAAGGGCTTCTGAGGAGGCAAGACGATGAGCAACGCAAACCAGGCGATGGCCGCCCGCTACAAGAACAACTTCCTCAAGGAGATCGAAGAACAGGCGGAGATGGGCGAATGGGTCAAGATGTGCATGCAGTGCGGTGTTTGCTCAGGCTCCTGCCCAACCCACTTTCATCCCGGCTGGGAGCACCCGCCGCAAGAGATCTTCATGATGATCCGCGCCGGCAAGCGCGAGGAGGTCCTGACCAGCCCCTCGATGTGGATGTGCACTTCCTGTTACAACTGCTACGTGCGTTGCCCGCGCAAGCTGCCGATCACGCACATCATGCACGGGATCGCCGAGTATGCCTACCGGCTGGGCCTCGCCCCCAAGATGCAGCCTACGCTGCACCTGTCGCAAACCTTCTGGCGTAACTGCACCAAGACCGGTCGGGTCAACGAGGTCAGGCTCACGCAGTCGCTCTACTTCAAAGACGGCTTCATGGCCGGCATCAAGAAGGGCCTGGAGATGAAGGATGTCGCCTTGGGCCTGATCAAGGCCAAGCGGCTCAATATTCTCGAGGCCCTTGGTTTCGGCCACAAGTGCAAGGACCAGCAGGGCATCCAGAAGATGCTGGCCAAGGCGCGCGAGCTCGAGGCCAAGCGCAAGAATCGCCAGGTTACGGCGTAAGGAGAGACACATGGCACGCAATGAAAACGAAGTTTCGGCAGAGGCTCATGTGAGCGAGGCGAACGGCCAGCGTAGCGGCCGGCGTCAATACGCCTTTTACCCAGGCTGCTCTTCCCAAAAAGGGGCGTCGGCCTCCAACTATCTGACCTCGGTCGAGTCCATGTGCAAGGTGCTGGACATCAAGATCACCGAGATCCCGGACTGGAACTGCTGCGGCGCCTCCATCAGCTATGCCGAAGCGGGCGAGCTGCCGCGCCACGTCATGAATGCGCGCAACTTCGCCTTGGCCGAACAACACCTGCCCGGCCAGGACATCGTCGCCACCTGTGCCGCCTGCTGGCTGGGGGCGCGCGAGACCAAGGAGCGTCTGGAACACAGTTCGGTACTGCTGGCCGACACCCAGGAGGCGCTGAAAGAGGCTGGCCTGCAGATCAGGGCCATCCCCGAGATCCGGCACATGGTCGAGGTGTTGATCGAGGACCTGGGCTACGAAGAGCTGAAGAAGCCGGTGAAAAAGCCCCTGCAAGGCATGAAGTTTGCCGGTTATGTCGGTTGCCAGACCAACCGGCCGTTCGGTATCCACGGCGAATCGTTCGAGAACCCGGTGTATTTGGACAAACTGATCGAGACGGTCGGCGGCGAGGCGGTACCCTACGACCAGAAGGTCACCTGCTGCGGTGGCGCGCTCGCCTTTTCCGAACCAGACAAGGCCCAGGCGCAAATCAAGGACATCATCGAGAGCGCCTATGACAACGGCGCCGAGATGTTGGTCACGCCCTGTCCGTTGTGCCAGGCCAATACCGAGATCTACCAGAGCCAGATCAACAAGAAGTACGGTACCAAGTTCAACATGCCCGTGCTCTATTACTCGCAGCTGATGGTGCTGGCCTATGGCGGAACCGCCAAGGAGGCGGGGTTGGACGGCAACGTGATCCGCGCGCGCAAACTGGAAGAGTTCGCCAGCAAATGAGCGATTCGCCGCCGTAAGAGGCGGGCTTGCTCAAACAAGCAGTGCGATATCCGCTTGAGGGCAGCACTGCTTGTGTGTGTGAGCGGGAGGCAGCGCTTGGCTTGCTGCCTGCTAGCGTTTCCCTGCGCCTTGACTCGAGGCCTCAACAAGAGGCAGGATCCTTTCGTGCAGGAACCTTTCGTGTTAGACGCCGCCGATCGCGTGTGCCAGAGCCTGGTCGCGGGCCGGGATGCTCGATACGGCAAATCCCACGCTTCGCTGTGGCAAGGCAGCTACTAGGAAACTCTGCACCATTGGCTGCGTGGGGACCAAGCTCTTGGTGCAATGATTGTGCTCTTGCCGTCGCCAGAAGCGGCGAACCCTGGGATGAGTTGCTTCTTTGCTTTTGCCGCGAAAAAGAGTCGCCAAGCGCATGTTTTGCCTGACGAGCCGCGCATGGGGACGTGGTGCTCATCCTGTGTGCCAGGTTGTGTGGAGTTTTCTGGATCGACGGGCGGCTCAAGCCAGCCGCTCGCCGTGCTCGCGGGTGGCGTGAAAGCGGACCTTGGGCCACTTCTCCATGGTCAGTTCCAGGTTGTAACGGTTGCTGGCGAGATAGACGAGATTGCCGTCGACGTCGAAGGCTAGCCGATGCGCTTGCTCGCGCTCAAACTGTCTGCGGGTGGTCTCGTCGGCAAAGGTCAGCCAGCGAGCCGTGTAGATGTCGGCTGGGGCGTAGAGGGCTTCGGCCTTGTATTCGCTCTGCAGCCGATGGGCGACGATCTCGAACTGCAGCGCCCCGACCGCACCGAGCAGCAGGGTACCACCCGCCACCTGCTCGAACACCTGGATCGCCCCTTCCTCGCCCAGTTCCTTCAACCCCTGCTTGAGTTGCTTGGACTTGAGCGGGTCGCGCGGACGCACACTGCGAAACTCCTCTGGGGCGAAGTAAGGGATGCCCTTGAACTGGAGCGCTTCGCCCTCGGTGAGCGTATCACCGATCTGTAGCTGGCCGTGGTTGTGGATGCCGATGATGTCGCCGGCCACCGCCGTATCCATGTGCATGCGCTCATTGGCCATGAAG
>CALAMX010000143.1 GCA_937925755.1 uncultured Burkholderiales bacterium | reverse complement strand
TCCGCCCCCTGGTAGCCCGCATCGGCAAAGACGTCAGTCTCTTGCCCGTGCAGCAGCGCATCCGCCTGCGTGACATCTGACGCAAGCCGCGGTGACCACCACGCTGTGGGCAAGACCACTGGCCGCATCCGTGCCGACGTGTGCCTTGCAGCCACCAGGCCGCAGTCGCGGCCGCAGGACGCCGGCTTGGCCGGCGGTCCCGCGCAAGGCGCAGGATGCGGCGACGCCGCACAAAGTGCCACGGATTGCCTTTCTTCGTCGGGTGCATCTTAAGGTCGCGGCTGCGTGTCGGGTTCTTCGGCGCTTGAGCGCCGCAATCAGGGTGGCATCGACCACCGTGCCGCCTTGACCTTGAGGCCCTGCTCGGTCAAGCGTTCGTTGACAACCGTAAGCCTGCTCGCTCAAGTTCTTCTCTTCCAGCAAGAGGTGAGGCGCGCAGAATCGGGGTCTCATCGAGCACCGTGTCCACCCCCCTGAGCGCCCCACGAACTCGGCGAATACCGGCATGTCTACAGCGCTTCGCAAGCCGCCGGGTCCGAGAGCAGAGGCCACTGCTTGGATGCGCAACCCTACCCAAACCGAATACGGAGGACGCCCACCCATGGGGCCAACCGTGGGCATGTGCGGGGCGATGCGCGCATCTCACTCCTGCCGAGGCAGCCTCACTCATCTGCCGTAAACTTGCGCTTGCGCGTGTTCTTGACCTTATGCGCAAAGCCCGCGCCCAGGCGGGCCTCCTCATCCTCGCGCCTTCAGCATCGCACTTCTCATCCATTCTGGTAACCAGTCAGGACAGGGTTTTGCAGAGGTTCCCTAACGTGAGCGCAGCGAACGTTAAGCGAGGCGAAGACGAGCGTCCGAATCGTACACCGCGCAATTGAGCCGGGCACCCGCGCAGTCAGGTATGCAGAGCTTCCTTGATGTTCCCTCCTTAAGGGTATAGAGTTCGACTCGCCGCTTTGGGAGGTGCCTGTGGCGCTTCCGTCGGACCTATACATACCCTATACTGCGTAGGCCATTGCCCAGATCTGCCATGAGCGCGCCGCAGATTCTCGACATCCACGACATAACTTTGCCGAGCGACGATCGCAGCCGTGCGCGGGTGATTGCCGAAGCCTTCGCGCAATACGAGGTGCTAAATTCGCACTTGTCCGAGCTGGCCACGCGATGTCATGTCTCCGAGGCCGAGCTGAGTCTGGAGAAAGAAATCGAGAAGTCCCGCGCCGATCTCGCTTTGGAGATCGAATGGGTGTGTGGCAAACATCAAGGAGGAAGAGCTCAGGCACACCAAAGAAATGGTCGGGGTGAGGGCGGATTTGCTCGAATGGAATTTCTGGGCGAGCCCGCTCGCCGCCATCCTAGTCCTCATATGGCGCGTCTGGCCGGCGAGGTGATGCCCTGACGGCATACCTGGCGTTGCGGAGGGAATTTCGAGCGTCTTGGTTTTGCTCAAGAAGCCATGTGGAAAAAACTGCTGCAGTTGCTCATCATCGTCCTGCTCGCCCTGCCAGTCTGGGCCCAGGTAGACATCAACACCGCTACTCAGTCGGAGCTGGAATCGCTCCCAGGGATTGGCCCGACCAAGGCGCGGGCGATCCTTGAGTACCGTCGGCAGCATGGTCCTTTCCAGAGCGTGGATGAACTCGCCAAGGTCAAGGGCATAGGTCCGGCCACCGTGGAGCGGCTGCGGTCGGAGGTCATCGCCGGGCCGACGCGGCGTGGGCGAACCGACACCGATCGGGATAAGCCGCGGCGCTAGACCTCCGCCCCCTGGCGGAGGAGCGCCTCAGTCCTTATTGAGACCACACACGCTCGCCGAGGAAAGCTCAGCATTACCCGGCGAGCGGGATTAAGTCCCGCGTGGCCTGAGCGCGAGCCGCGAGAGATCGGATGGGGTACGGCGAGAGTGCGCAAAAGAAGTTTCGGTGTAGGCGAGCTTCGGTTTTAGGGACGCTCTGCAAAACTCGGCAACCGAGATTGAGTGCCCGAAGCGCCGGATGCGCGACGTATCATCGTGATGCCACACCGACCGCCGCGCTCGCGCCTCGTGTAGGAGCGACGAGAGTCGCGACAAGTCGTGAGATACATCCCGTGGGTCGTTGTTGGTCGCTATTGGTCGTTGTTGGTCGCGACTTTCGTCGCTCCTACAGGTGGCTCCTACAGAGGATGATGATGCTACACCGCCTGCCGTGCTAGTGCTTAGGGTAGGAGCGGCGAAAGCCGAGACATGTCGTGGTATGCATCCCGCTGGTTGTTGTTGGTCGTTGCTGGTCGCGACTTTCGTCGCTCCTACAGGTTGCTCCTACAGATGATGATGCCACACCGCCTGCCGCGCTCGCGCCTCGTGTAGGAGCGACAAGAGTCGCGACAAGTCGTGGTATGCATCCCGTCGGTCGTTGTTGGTCGTTGTTGGTCGCGACTTTCGTCGCTCCTACAGGTTGCTCCTACAGATGATGATGCCACACCGCCTGCCGTGCTTGCGCCTCGTGTAGGAGCGACAAGAGTCGCGACAAGTCGTGGTATGCATCCCGTTGGTCGTTGTAGGTCGCAATTGGTCGCGACTTTCGTCGCTCCTACAGTTCGCTCCTACAGATCGCTCCTACGCGGTTAAGCGAGGCGAAGCCGAGCGGCCGAAGCCAAAACAGAGTTTCGGCGTAGGCTAACATGCGCGTAGCGCATGTTAAGCCGCGAAGCGGCGGCCGAAGCCAAAACAGAGTTTCGGCGGAGGCTAACCTGCCGTCAGGCAGGTTAAGCGAGCGAAAGCGAGCGGCCGGAGCCAAAACCGCGCAACGCATCGATGCGCTCGCGCAGCGAGTTACGCTGAGTTACCCAGACGGGTGTCGGGCCGGCTTCTGCGCCGGCCTGCAAGCGAAGGTGTGTGGGGGAAGCTGCACGCGTGACGCTAAGGTGAGGCCCCAGCAGCGTAGTCCATTTGTAATCAGTCGCGGTCTCCGCGAAACGCAAAGAGACCCTGACGTTGTCTTTCTCGTTGGCTGGATCATGCATGCTCGGTCAGGTCAGGGGCGAGCCGCGCCCGGATCGCCTCGGCCGTGTCTGTGCTGACGGCGTTGTCTGGCTCAGACACGGCGGTAGACCTCCGCCCCCAGGCGGACGAACTCCGCCGCCTTTTCCTGCATGCCGCGCGCTATGGCCTCGTTCTCACTGAGACCCTGACTCGCGGCATAGGCGCGCACGTCCTGGGTGATCTTCATGGAGCAGAAGTGCGGGCCGCACATGGAGCAGAAGTGGGCCATCTTGGCCCCCTGCTGCGGCAGGGTCTCGTCGTGAAAGGCTCGCGCCTTGTCCGGATCCAGCCCCAGGTTGAACTGGTCCTCCCAGCGAAACTCGAAACGTGCCTTGGATAGCGCGTTGTCGCGGATCTGCGCGCCAGGGTGCCCCTTGGCCAGGTCGGCGGCGTGTGCGGCGAGTTTGTAGGCGATGATGCCTTCCTTGACGTCGTCACGGTCGGGTAGGCCCAGGTGTTCCTTGGGTGTGACATAGCAGAGCATGGCCGTGCCGTACCAGCCGATCTGGGCGGCGCCGATCGCGCTGGCGATGTGGTCGTAACCCGGGGCGATGTCGGTCACGAGCGGTCCCAGGGTGTAGAAGGGGGCTTCATGGCACCAATCGAGTTCCTTTTCCATGTTCTCGTGGATGAGCTGCATGGGCACGTGCCCGGGGCCCTCGATCATCACCTGCACGTCGTGGCGCCAGGCGATCTGGGTGAGTTCGCCCAGGGTCTTCAATTCGGCCAGCTGCGCCTCGTCGTTGGCATCGTAGATGGACCCGGGCCGCAGCCCATCGCCCAGCGAGAAGGCCACGTCGTAGGCCTTCATGATCTCGCAGATCTCCTCGAAGTGGGTGTAGAGGAAGTTTTCTTTGTGATGCGCCAGGCACCACTTGGCCATGATCGAGCCGCCGCGCGAGACGATTCCAGTCATGCGCCCGGCGGTGAGCGGGATATAGGCCAGGCGCACGCCGGCATGGATGGTGAAGTAATCCACGCC
>CALAMX010000142.1 GCA_937925755.1 uncultured Burkholderiales bacterium | reverse complement strand
TGAGCTCATCGAATTCGGCCCGACCGATGAGCTATTCGTCAAGCCGAAGAACAAGCAGACGGAAGACTACATCACCGGACGCTTTGGCTGATGCCGACCGAGCCTGGCTGTACGCTCGACCCAACTGCTCAAGGGTAACACGAGCCGGCGAGTGGGATTGAGCGCTGCGCTCCGGGCGCTGTGTGCTACATCCCGCTCGTCTTTCATCGCGCCTACGCCTGCCGTGCCGATCTCGTAGGAGCGACCTGTAGGAGCGACGACAGTCGCGACCAACAACAACCAACAACGACCAACGGGATGTATGCCACGACATGTCGCGACTCTCGTCGCTCCTACCCGAGGCGCAAGCGCGGCGGGCGGTGTAGCATCCTCTGTAGGAGCGACCCGTAGGAGCGACGAAAGTCGCGACCAACGCGGCAGGCGGTGTAGCATCATCATCTGTAGGAGCGACGACAGTCGCGACCGAAAACGACCAACAACGACCAACGGGATGTATGCCACGACATGTCGCGGCTTTCGCCGCGCCTACCGGAAGCGCAAGCGCGGCGGGCGGTGCGGCACGTAGGAGCGACGAAAGTCGCGACCGAAAACAACCAACAACGACCGACGGGATGTATCTCACGGCGTGTCGCGGCTCTCGCCGCTCCTACCCGAGGCGCAAGCGCGGCGGGTGGTGTGGCATCACGATGATACGTCTCGCATCCGGCGCTCCGGGCACTCAATCCCGATCGCCGGGTTATGCTGAGCGTCCCTAGACACCAACCTGCTCGTTAGCTGTAATATAGTAGTAATATTTCTGTAACCATTGCACGGGTGCTCTTCGCTATCATCACCAGGGTGTTGCGGCCTGGCGTGGCCGCCTGTTTACAGAGGGGATGGTGACATGGCGAATGCAGTCAAAGCTGTTGCGAGATATGTGCGCAAAAGCGGGGACGACAAGAGTGCTGTCATCCTGCGTGAGCTTTGCGAGGCCCTTGAGACCGGTCAGCCGTTCGTTCTCACCCGTCTCTACGACATCCCACCCAAGGCCTACGAGCTGGCCATCCAATTGCTGACCGATTGGCGTTTCGACCGCCACCTGACCGAGCGACGTTTCGCCAAATACTTCGACCAGGAAGAAGTCTGAAGGGCAGATTGGCTCAGCAGACTGGCTTTTCGGCGGTCAAGGTTTGACCCGCCGAGTGTCTGCGTTTAAGATTTCTCATTTTCATACCTTTAGTACATCCATGCGTCGCAAACTCGTCGCCGGCAACTGGAAGATGCATGGCAACCTCGCCGACAACGATGCCCTGCTGACCGGCATACTGGCCGGCATGGGGGATGTGAAGGCCGAGGTCGCCGTCTGTGTGCCTTTTCCTTATTTAGCACAAGCCAAAGCCCGGCTCGCGGGCTCCAAGGTGGCCTGGGGTGCGCAGAACCTGAGCCAGCATGTCAAAGGGGCCTACACCGGGGAGGTCTCGGCCCTCATGCTCAACGACTTCGAGTGCAAATACGTCATCGTCGGCCATTCCGAGCGGCGAGCCCTCTATGGCGAGAGCGACGCCGTGGTGGCCG
Organism: uncultured Burkholderiales bacterium; assembly: GCA_937925755.1. GTDB lineage: Bacteria > Pseudomonadota > Gammaproteobacteria > Burkholderiales > Thiobacillaceae > JANWZL01. The sequence continues at coordinate 1,763 of CALAMX010000142.1, read as the reverse complement.
AAAAATACGCCGCGGCACAAACCGCCGGGCTGGTGCCCATCCTCTGCGTGGGTGAGACCCTGGAAGAGCGCGAGGCCGGTATCACCGAGCAGGTGGTAGGGCGTCAGCTCGACGCCATCGTGAACAAGTCCGGGGTCATGTCCCTGGTCAACGCCGTGATCGCCTATGAACCGGTCTGGGCCATCGGCACGGGCAAGACTGCCACGCCGGAGCAGGCGCAGGCCGTGCATGCCTTCATCCGCGCCAAGATCCGCGCGCTCGACCCCGAAGTCGCGGAGCACTTGGTCATCCAGTACGGTGGCAGCGTCAAGGCCGCGAACGCAGCCGAGCTGTTCGCCCAGCCCGACATCGACGGGGGGCTGATTGGCGGCGCTTCGCTCAACGCCGAGGAATTCCTGGCCATCTGTCGGGCGGCTTGAACCGAGAGGGGAATATCGTGGAACTGATCGTCTGGATCCTGCACCTCCTGGTCGCCTGCGGGATCATCGCCTTGGTCCTGCTGCAACATGGCAAGGGCGCCGACATGGGGGCGGCCTTCGGCAGCGGGGCCTCGGGTAGCTTGTTCGGGGCGACCGGCTCGGCCAACTTCCTGTCCCGAACTACGGCGGTGCTCGCCACATTATTCTTTCTTACCAGTCTTGGATTGACTTATTTCTCTGCACAGAAGATCGAAGCGGCCAAGCCGCTGCCCGTGCCCGCGCAACCGACTGCACCGGCCGCGCCTGTCCCGGCGGCACCAGGCCCAGGCGGGCAGCCTGTCGAGATACCGCGGTGATCTGACTGGTTTTTCGAGATTGTGAGCCCGGGGCCGTGGTGACCGGGTGTCGATCTGAGGCCTCGAGCAAGAAATGTGGCGCGGTTTTGCGCTAAAATCAACGCCGCGTATCAAACGCGGCCATCTGCCGACGTGGTGGAATTGGTAGACACGCTGTCTTGAGGGGGCAGTGCGGAAACGCGTGCGAGTTCGAGTCTCGCCGTCGGCACCATCTATCCTTGTAGTCACCGGCCGTAATTTTGTAAGCCCATTGATATCGCTGGGCCTGGCTTGACACTGGTGTGGACGGCCGCATAGACTTGCTGACCAATAACCCGCCGGGTGAGCGAAAGACCGCATGTTGGAAAACTATTTCCCGATCTTGTTGTTCATCTTGGTGGGCTTGGCCATCGGCATCGGTCCCATGCTGCTCGGCTGGGTGCTTGCTCCCAGCCGCCCCGACGCTGAGAAGCTCTCTCCCTACGAGTGTGGGTTCGAGGCCTTCGAGGATGCACGCATGAAATTCGACGTGCGTTACTACTTGGTGGCCATCCTGTTCATCTTGTTCGACCTGGAGATCGCTTTCCTCTTCCCCTGGGCCGTGGTGCTGGAGCAGATCGGTGCCTTCGGCTTCTGGTCGATGGTGATCTTCCTGTTCATCCTAGTGGTCGGCTTCGTCTACGAATGGATGAAAGGCGCCCTGGAATGGGAATGATGTCATCCACACCAGCCTGTTTCTGCTCCGCGATCCCTGTAGGAGCGGCGAAAGCCGCGATCCGCACAGGGGCACGCTGAGGGATAGACCATGAGCATCGAAGGCATCCTGGAACGCGGCTTCATCACAACCACGGCGGACTCTGTCATCAACTGGGCCAAGACCGGGTCGCTGTGGCCGATGACCTTCGGGCTCGCCTGTTGCGCGGTGGAGATGATGCATGCCGGCGCCTCGCGCTATGACCTCGACCGCTTTGGCATCGTCTTCCGTCCCAGCCCGCGGCAGTCCGACTTG
>CALAMX010000141.1 GCA_937925755.1 uncultured Burkholderiales bacterium | reverse complement strand
TTTGCAGTGTGGCCTGCTCGATGCACTCGCGGACATCGCACCCGGTACACCGGCGTATTACCGGGCTGCGGCTGCCGTGCAGCGGCTGCTGCAACCGGCGGAGATGGGAGAGCTCATCAAGGCCATCGCCTTGGGGCGTGGAGTGGCCGGCCCTCTAGTGGGTTTCGCGCAGGGGGATCGAAGCGCCCGGCTTTGAGGTCAGGCATGAAAAAGGGGGACGGCGTGAACCGTCCCCCGGCTTGAAGCGCTACCCCTCTTTCGCCCGTTGGTTCGGGGTGGGAGGGTATGCCGTGCGTCTTAGGTCGCGCGGGTCTCGATGTCTCCTTCCAGGCTGGGGTAGCGGACGTGGTCCACCAGCTCCTGGATTTCCTTGGCCGGGGCGGGACTCAGCAAGGAGCCGATGATCACGCCCAGAAAGCCGACCGGTACGCCGAAGATGCCGGCGGCGATGGGCTTGATGTCCCACCATTGGTTGGCGGTCGTACCGCCGAAGAACTCGTAGGTGGTGTACATGTAGTACATACACACGCCCAGACCGGCGAGCATGCCGATTACCGCCCCGACCTGGTTGGCCCGCTTCCAGAACACGCCCATGACCAGGGCTGGGAAGAAGGCCGAGGCGGCGAGCGAGAAGGCGGCACCGACCAGGAACAGGATGTCGCCGGGTTTCAGCGAGGCCGTGTAAGCCGCGAGCACCGCCACTACCAGCAGCAGCCCTTTGGACACGGCCAGACGCCGGGTGGTCGGGGCGTTCGGGTCGAGCATCTTGTAGTAGACGTCGTGCGACAGGGCGTTGGAGATGGTCAGCAGCAGGCCGTCGGCCGTGGACAGCGCCGCGGCGAGGCCGCCGGCCGCCACCATGCCCGAGATCACGTAGGGCAGCCCGGCGATCTCCGGTGTGGCCAGCACCACGAGGTCGGAGCCGATGGTGATCTCCGCGAGCTGCACCAGGCCGTCCTTGTTGAGGTCGACGATCTTCATCAGCGTGGCGTCCACCGCTGCCCAGTTGGCCACCCAGGCTGGGAGGGCCGCGAAGCTGGAGCCCACCAGGTTGGTATAGACCTCGTACTTGACCAGCACGGCGAGCGCCGGGGCGGTGAAGTAGAGCAGGAAGATGAAGAACAGCGACCAGGCCACCGACACACGCGCCTCACGCACGCTGGGCGTGGTGTAGTAGCGCATGAGGATGTGCGGTAGGGCCGCCGTGCCCACCATCAGGCAGAAGACGAGCGCCAGGAAGTTGCGCCGCTTGATGTCGGATTCCTTGGCGTCTTCGGCACGCGCGGCGGCGATCTCCTCCGGCGTGGCGTTGGGGTTGCTCGCCAGTAGCTTCTTCTCCGCACCCTTGCCGGGGAAGGCCTCCGCATGCGCCGGTACCGGCCCGGCCTTGGCCTTGGCGGCATCGGCCTTCTTCTTCCAATCCTCACGCAGTTTGGCCACGGTGGGCGGGAAGTCCTTGAGGGCCTTCTCCGCCTCGCTGATGGCTTTGGCATCTGCGTTCGGATCGGCCTTGAGATCGGCGAGCTTGCGCTCGACCTTGGCCCGCTCCTCCGCGTAAATGGCATCGGCCGTGCCGGCGGCGATGGCCTCGTCCAACATCTTGATCTTGGCCTCCCACTCGGCCTGCTTCTCCTTGTGGATGGCGCGCACGCTCGCCTCGGCGGCGCCCAATGCGGTGTTGGGGTCGTTGAGCTCCTTTTCCTTGGCGCTCACCGCCTGCAGGGCCTGGCCGTAGGCGATCTGCGGGATGGGGTTGCCGGTGTGCTTCACCGATAGCCAAACCACCGGGATCATGTAGGCGATGATCAGGATGATGTACTGCGCCACCTGCGTCCAGGTCACCGCGCGCATGCCGCCCAGGAAGGAACAGACCAGGATGCCAGCGAGGCCGACGAAAACGCCGATCTGGAACTCCAGGCCGGTGAAGCGGCTGGTGATCAGGCCAACCCCATAGATCTGCGCCACCACGTAGACGAAGGAGCAGATGATGGCCGAGAACACACCGATCAAACGCGGCAGGTTGCCGCCGTAGCGGGCGCCGAGGAAGTCGGGGATGGTGAACTGGCCGAACTTCCGCAGATACGGCGCCAGGAACAGGGCCACCAGCACGTAGCCGCCGGTCCAGCCCATGACGAAGGCGAGCCCGTCATAACCGGTGGCGTAGAGGGTGCCGGCCATGCCGATGAAAGAGGCGGCACTCATCCAGTCGGCGCCGGTGGCCATGCCGTTGAACACCGCCGGCACGCGCCGCCCGGCCACATAATACTCGGCCACGTCGGCGGTCTTGGACATGATGCCGATGCCGGCATACAGCGCGATGGTGGCGGCGAGGAAGATGTAGCCGATCCAGACGGGCGGCAGCCCCAGTTGTTCGAGGATGGCCAGGACGATGACGAAGGCGATGAAGCCGCCCGTGTAGAAACTGTAGTACTTCTTCAGCGCGGCGTAGAACTGGGCTTGGGTTTGCGCGGCCATCTCAGTCCTCCCCCTCGTGCACGCCGTACTCGCGGTCCAGCTTGTTCATGCTGTGGGCGTAGTACCAGATGATGACGACGTAGATGATCAGCGCCCCCTGTGCCCCCATGTAGAAACCGAGGGGGAAGCCGAGGATGACGATCTCGTTGAGCTCGCGGGCGAAATAGCTCACCACATAGGTGGCGACGAACCAAATGGCGAGCAGGATACCGGTCAGACGCAGATTCCTGCGCCAATACTCGCGATGCTTCTCGGTTAGCTGCATTCTGTGCTCCTCCAAAAGCGTTGGCCTGCTGTCTGCGCCCTCCCTGCGCGGCCGCACGCAGACAGCCACGCGCGGCGGCGTGAGTATAGCCCAGGCGGGTGCGAATACACGCAGTCGTGTTGCAATTTCTTGAATGTCGCCGATGGCCTGCCGGATGCCGGGTCTCGGCCACAGCGAAGCGGGATGGCCTGGAGAATTCATACCCGAGGCGTCGAAAGGGCCTTGTCCGTTTCAAAGCCGGTCAATCAGCAAAAAAACGATTGCTAATATGCCCGGTTGAGCCAGCGCTCGGCCCTCGCCTCGGTCTGCAGGGCCTTGTAGCTATCGAGGTTCCGGGTCGAGGCCAGGTTGAGTGCCACCAGCCATAATTGGGCAGTAGCCAGGGCATCGGCCATGGCGCTATGCCGGGCATAGTTGCTGATGCCGTAGAGCGCGGTCCAGTCGTCCAGGGATTTGTGGCTGCCGATCAAGTCGGGACGTAACGCCGGCATGACATAGGCCAGATCGAGCCACTGCCGCCGACATCTCAAGCCCAGGTGCCGGGCCAGTGCCCGTTCGATCATGGTCTGGTCGAAGACGGCGTGGTAGGCGATGAACGGGGCCTTGCCGGCATAGTCGAGAAAGGCGAGCAGGGCCTCGGTCGGGGGGAGTCCCTCGCGCTGGCGCTGCTCGCCGATGCCGTGGACCAAAATGTTGTCGCGCGCGCTCACCGCCTCCTGGCGTAGGATCACCTCGAAGCTCTGGGCCAAGTCGATGCGGCCGGCCTGCACGGCGCAGGCACCGATGGCGATGAGGCGGTCGCGCTTGATGTCCAGCCCGGTGCTCTCCACGTCCACCACCACGTAGCGGGCCTGGGCGTGCGGTGTGGCAAGGTCCGGCTCGGGCAGGGCATCCCAGGCGGCCAGACGCTGCCTTTGCACCGCGTCGAGGGCGGGCGGTTTGTGCAGCAGGCGGGCGAGGAACATTGCGTAAGGGCTGCGGGTGGGTAAAGTCTGCCCGCTAGTGCTGTCAGATTCTATAGTCGAGGGCGAGCCGCGCCTGGACCTTGCGCGCCTGGCGGAAGGCCTCCTTGAGGATGCGGCGGTCGAGGTCGTTGAGGTGATCCGGGTTGATGCGGTTGTCCATGGGTAGGCCAGCCTCGTGCTTGGCGTGCTGGTTGCGCAGGCGCAAAAGCTGGATGAAATAGAAGGCGGAGATCCAGGCCTCGATCTCAGCGGGGGGGATGTTGAGCCGCGGCCCTGCGGCACGCAGGCGCTGGGCCGTGCCGGTGGCCTCGACACCGGTGGCCAGGGCGAAGACGCGGGCGGCATCGACGAAGGGGGTGCTGCCGTTCAACTTCAGGTCCAGGGTGTGGGCGTGCTCGCCTTCCGAGGCCACCACGAAGTCGCGCACCAGGCCCAGGGGCGGCCGGTTGCGCAGGGCGTTGGCGGCCATTTGGTGCAGGAAGCGGGGGGTGGCGACGGTCTTGCCGAGCAGCCACTGCCGCAGCGTGTCGGCCAGCTCGGTTTGCCCCAGCAGGGGCCGGAAGTCGAAGAAGATGCTGGCATTGAGCAGGGCCTCGGGGTCGCCGGCGTCGATCCAGTCGGCGAACTTCGCCTTCCATTCGTCCAGGCTCAGGCACCACTTGGGGTTCATCGCCATGATCTGGCCTTTGCACAAGGGAAAGCCGCAAGCGTCGAGCGCTTGGTTGATGCGCTCGGCCACCGGTAGGAGGTCGGCGCGCACCGCATCGGCAGTCTCGCCAGGCCTGAGGCTGAAGACGATGCCGTTGTCCTGGTCGGTGGACAGGGTTTGCTCCATGCGCCCCTCGGAGCCAAAGGCGAGCCAGCAGAAGCTGTGCCGGCACACCTCGGCGGCGTTGCATTCGAGCTCGATCACGCGTTGGGTGAGCAGGTCGTTGAGCGTGGTGAGGATCTGGGTGAGCTGCTCGGGGGCCACGCCCTGCGCCATCATGTTGTGACCGAGCTGGAAGATGTCGGCGGCACAGTGTTTGAGGCTGTCGAGGTCGGTGGCGGCGCGAATGCTGGCGGACAATTGCGTGACGCCGACACGCTGCAGGGTGAAGAGGTCTTTCTCCGATACCACCCCGACGAGCTTGCCGCCGTCGACGAGCAGGATGTGGCGGAAGCCGTGCCGGGCCATGGCCAGGGCCGCCTCGAAGGCGCGCGCCGAGGCTGGCAGCGTCACCGGGTCGGGCGTCATCACCGCGCGCATCGGTGTGTCCAACGCAAGACCGGGCAGCACCACGCGCCCGATCAGGTCGCGCACCGTGAAAAGCCCGATAGGCCGGTCCGCGGCATCGACCACGACGATGGAGCCGATGCGCTCGTCGCGCATGGTCTCGAGCGCCTGGCGCAGAGGGGTGTCGGCGGTGCAGGTCACCGGACGGCGTCGTGTGAGGCTTGCCAGCGGGCTGTCCAGCGATTGCTGTTCGCTCACCGTAAAGACGTATTGAGCCTGTACGCTTTTCTGCGATTGCGCCAGCAGCGCGGCGATACGCCGTGTGCAGAAGTCGTGGAAGGGAGCGGAGCGCTTGAGCAGGGCCTCGAAGTCGGTCGCGGCGAGCTCGTAGCAGAACACGTCGGTCTGCGCGCGGAAGGTGCTGATCGCCGCCCGCTTGGAGAGTAGGGCGCCGAGCGGGAAGGACTCGCCCTCGTGCAGCTCCAGCCAGGCGCCGCCCTTGGCCGCCTGCTCGCCCTGGACCACGCCTTGCTTGATGATGAACAGGCGGTCGACCTCGCCATGTGCGGGCGCCAGGATGATCTCGCCCTTGGCGTAATAGCCGAGCTTGAGCCGCTCCACCAGCCAGGCCAGATCCTCCGGGCTCATCGCGTCGAAGGGTGCGAAGCGCGCGAGATGGTCGATCGTGGCGGCAAGCAGTGCGGGGGCGGCGGACATGTCAGAGGACGACCTTCACGGCGGGATGGGCAGTGAGCTCACGGTAGAGGGCATCGAGCTGGGCGCGCGAGCGGGCGCGTATGACGCAGGTGAGGGCAAGATAGCGGCCGCCGGCGGAGACGCGCATCTCGACCGTTTCCGGGCCGAAGTCCGGGGCATGGCGCAGGACGATGTCGACCATGTTCTGGGCGAAGTCGTCCGTGCGTAGCCCGATGACTTTGAGCGGGAAGTCGCAGGGGAAGACGAGGGGCGAGGCTTCCGGGTCAGGCATGTGCGGTGTTCAGGCACTGTGCATGACGCGGCGCTTGTAATCCTGGTAGGCCGCATACACCCGGCGGAAGAGGGGGCCCGGCCGGCCGTGGCCGACCGGTTGACCGTCCAGGGTGATCACTGCCAGCACCTCCTTGGGGCTGGAGGTGAGCCAGACCTCGTCGGCGCTCCTGAGCTCGGCCTCGGCGATGGGGCGAAGCTGGTGTGGGAGTCCAAGCGCGCGGGCGAGTTCCAACACTACGTCGTAGGTGATGCCTGGCAGCATCAGGTTGGACTTCGGGGGGGCGAGGATGACCCCAGCGCGGACGATGAAGACGTTGCTGGTGCTGCCCTCGGTGAGCCAGCCGTCACGCAGCAGGATGGTCTCGACGCAGCCGGCGTCGACCGAACGCTGGCGCGCAAGCACGTTGGCCAGCAGGCTCACGCTTTTCACGTCGCAGTGTAGCCAGCGGCCATCCGGCGCGGTGATGGCGCACACGCCGTGTTCCACTGCCTCGGGGCCGGGGGTGGAAAGCGGCATGGGCATGATGAACACTGTCGGCCGAATGACCTGGGGGAAGGCGTGATCGCGCGGCCCCGGGCCGCGGGTGACCTGGAGGTAGATCCCCTGGTCGGGCCATTCGGCCGCCGTCGAGACCCGCTCGATGCGCTCGATCCACTCGGCCTCGCTGTGGGGGTTCGCCAGACGGATGGCATCGAGGCTCGCCTGAAGTCGCGCGAGGTGTTCGTGCAGCCGAAAGGGCCGGCGCGAATAGACCGGGATGACCTCATAGACGCCGTCGCCGAACAAAAAGCCGCGGTCGAGCACAAAGACGCGGGCCTCGTCCAGAGGGAGGTAGTCGCCGTTGAGATAGACCAGCATCGCAGGCACGAGGAAGCTATAGAGTAAGCCAGGATAGGGGCAGGCGCGCGGATGTCAAGTCAGGCTCAATGCCAGGTGACCAGCCCGGTGTAGGCAGTACCCAGCACGATGAGCCCAAAGGCGATGCGGTACCAGGCGAAGACGGTGAAGCTGTGGTTGGAGACGTATCGGAGCAGGGCCTTGACCGCGATCATTGCGGCGACGAAGGAGGCGGCGAAGCCGAGGCCGAAGATCGGTAGGTCGTGCTCCCAGGAGAGTTGCTGCCAGTTCTTGTAGAGGTCGTAGACCGTGGCGGCCAGCATGGTGGGGATGGCCAGGAAGAAGGAGAACTCGGTGGCGGCGCGGCGCGAGAGCCCGAAGACCAGGCCGCCCATGATGGTGGCGCCGGCGCGCGACACACCCGGAAATAGGGCCAGGGTCTGGGCGAAGCCCACCTTGAGTGCGGTGCGCGCGTTAAGGTCGTCCACCGTGGCGTAGCGCGGGTGATAGACGCGCCGTTCGATGTAGAGGATGGCGAGCCCCCCGACGATCAAGGCGCCGGCAACGGTCAGGGGGTTGAAGAGATAGGTCTTGATGATGCCGTGGAAGAGCACCCCCAGCACCATGGCGGGCAGAAAGGCGATCAGGATATGCGTGGCGAAGCGCACCTGCACCGGGTCGCGCGCCGCCAGGCCCACGACCACCTCGCCGATACGGCGGCGGTACGCCCAACACACGGCGAGGATGGCGGCAAGCTGAATGACGATCTTGAACACCTTGCTACTCTCGTCGGTGTAGCCGAGCAGACTGCCGACGACGATGAGGTGGCCAGTGGAGGACACCGGCAGGAACTCGGTGAGCCCCTCGACGAGGCCGAGGATCAAGGCGGTGAGCAGGAGCTGGCCGTCCATGGCAGGGTCCGTTTCAGGGCCGGGTGGCCTCTTCGAGGTCGCGCAGCCAGGTCAATGCATGCTCGCGTGCGCTGCCGCACATCTCGGCGGAGGGCTGGAGACTCGAGCAAAAACCCGGCCGCTCGGGCCGCCCGTAGAGCCGGCAAAGCCCCTCCCCGGTCAGCTGCACGCAGGGCACATCGGCCGGTTTGCCCTGCGGCATGCCGGGTATGGGCGAGGTGATCGAGGGGGCGATGCAGCAGGCGCCGCAGCCGGGCCGGCAGGCGCGGCTCATTGGCGGGCGCCTGCCTCGCACGAAAAAAAGGCCGGTGCGGGCCGGCCTTTCATTCGCAGCATGGCCTCAAGCCTTTTTGCTCTCTTCCACGAGGCGGTGGATGATGGGCTCCAAGATGATCTCCATGGCGAAGCCCATCTTGCCACCGGGGACCACCAGGTTGTTGCGGCGCGACATGAAGGAACCGTCGATCATCGCCAGCAGATAGGGGAAGTCCACCCCCTTGGGATCGGCGAAGCGGATCACAACGAAGCTCTCGTCCGGCGTGGGGATGTCGCGGGCGATGAAGGGGTTGGAGGTGTCCACCGTCGGCACGCGCTGGAAGTTGATGTGGGTGCGCGAGAACTGCGGCGTGATGTAGTTGACGTAATCCGGCATGCGCCGCAGGATGGTATCGACGATGGCCTCGGCGGAATAGCCGCGTTCGGCGGCGTCGCGGTGGATCTTCTGGATCCACTCCAGGTTGACCACCGGCACCACACCGATGGCCAGGTCCACGTACTGCGCCATGTCGACCTCATCGGTCACCACCATGCCGTGCAGCCCCTCGTAGAAGAGCAGGTCGGTGTTGGGGGGCAGGTCTTCCCAGGGGGTGAACTCGCCAGGCTTGAGATTGGTGCCCAGGCGCTTGTTATGCTCGGCGGCCTCCTCGTCGCTGTGGATGTAATAGCGACGCTTGCCACCACCGGTCTCCCCGTAGGTCTTGAACAGGTTGGCCAAGGCCGGAAAGTCGTTGGCCTCGGGGCCGAAGTGGGAGAAGTGCTTGTTGCCCGCCGCCTCTGCCTTTTTCACCGCCTCGCGGAACTCGGCGCGGTTCAAGCTGTGGAAGCTGTCGCCCTCGATGATGGCGGCGTTGATCTTCTCGCGCGTGAAGATGTGCTCGAAGGCGCGCTTGACGGTGGTGGTGCCGGCGCCGGATGAGCCGGTCACGACCACGATGGGGTGTTTCTTGGACATGTGTGGCCCCCTGGTTGAAGACTTGACAAGGAATCGTGTGGCTGCCCAAGTATAGCCGCACGGCAGCCCGCCTGTCACGGCCATGGGCGCGAAGGCCACAGTTTGCGGTATCCTGATCCCTGATCCATGACCCCTGATCCCTCAGAAATGGACCCCCAGTACCGTCCCGAGATCATCGAACCCGAGGCCCAACGCCATTGGGAGGAGAACCAGTCGTTCCGCGCCGTGGAGGACCCCACCCGGCAGAAATACTACTGCCTGTCGATGTTTCCCTACCCGTCCGGGAAGCTCCACATGGGCCATGTGCGCAACTACACCATCGGCGACGTGTTGGCCCGCTATCACCGCATGCGTGGCTACAACGTGCTGCAGCCCATGGGCTGGGATGCCTTCGGCCTGCCGGCGGAGAACGCCGCCCTGCAAAACGGCGTGCCGCCCGCCCAATGGACTTATGACAACATCGCCCACATGCGCGGGCAGTTGAAACGCCTGGGCTTTGCCATCGACTGGAGCCGCGAGGTCACGACCTGTAAGCCGGAATACTACCGCTGGAACCAATGGCTGTTCCTGCGCATGCTCGAGCGCGGCATCGCCTATCAGAAGACCGGCCTGGTCAACTGGGACCCGGTGGACCAGACCGTGCTCGCCAACGAACAGGTGATCGATGGGCGTGGCTGGCGCACGGGTGCCTTGGTGGAGAAGCGCGAGATCCCCATGTACTACCTGGCCATCACCCGCTATGCCGAGGAGCTGCTCGCCGATCTGGACAAGCTGCCGGGCTGGCCCGAGCGGGTGAAGACCATGCAGGCCAATTGGATCGGCAAAAGCTACGGGGTGGAGATCCACTTCCCCCTCACCCCGGACGTCTCCCCTGGCGGGGCTTGGGGCGAGGTCCTCAAGGTCTTTACCACCCGCGCCGACACCCTCTTTGGCGTGACTTATGTCGCCGTCGCCCCCGAACACCCGCTGGCGCAGAAAGCGGCGCAGACGAACCCCCGGCTCGCCGCCTTCATCGAGGAATGCCGCAAGGGCGGGGTGACCGAGGCGGAGCTCGCCACCCAGGAAAAACGCGGCATGGACACGGGGCTCAAGGTCTATCACCCCTTCACCCGCGAGGCGCTGCCCGTCTGGGTGGCCAACTATGTGCTGATGGGCTATGGCGAAGGGGCGGTGATGGCGGTACCCGCCCATGACGAACGCGATTTCGCCTTCGCCCAGAAGTATGGCCTGCCGATCAAGCCGGTGATCCGACCGGTGGATGGGGAACTGCCCCTGCCGCTGACTTCTGCCTATACGGACAAGGGCATCCTCTTCGACTCCGGCGACTTTTCGGGTCGCACCTCGGAGGATGCCATCGACAAGATCGCTTTGGTGCTCAAGAACCTGGGGCTTGGCGACAAGCGGGTGACCTGGCGCCTACGCGATTGGGGGATCTCGCGTCAACGCTACTGGGGCTGCCCCATCCCGCTCATCCACTGCGAACACTGCGGTGTGGTGCCGGTGCCGGATGAGCAACTGCCGGTGTTGCTGCCGGAGGATTGCGTGCCGGACGGCAGCGGCAACCCGCTGGCCAAACGCGAGGATTTCGTCCGTTGTACCTGTCCGAAATGCGGCCGCCCTGCCCGGCGCGAGACCGACACCATGGACACCTTCGTCGACTCGTCCTGGTATTACGCCCGCTACTGCTGCCCGGACAACGACCAGGCCATGGTCGATGCACGGGTCGATTACTGGATGCCGGTGGACCAATACATCGGCGGCATCGAGCACGCCATCTTGCACCTGCTCTACTCGCGCTTCTGGAGCAAGGTCATGCGCGACCTCGGCCTGGTGAAATACGACGAGCCGTTTCGCCGGTTGCTCACCCAGGGCATGGTCCTCAACCACATCTTCTCGCGCCGCACGGAAAAGGGCGGTCTCATCTACTACGCCCCTGATGAGGTGGAGGTCGAAACCGACGACAAAGGCCGCATCGTCGCCGCCCGTGCCAAGGCCGATGGCCTGCCGGTGGACTATCAGGGCATCGGCACCATGTCCAAGTCGAAGCGCAACGGGGTCGACCCGCAGGCCATCATCGATCGCTATGGCGCGGACACCGCCCGGCTGTTCATGATGTTCGCCGCGCCGCCCGAGCTCACGCTGGAGTGGTCGGACAGCGCCGTCGAAGGTGCGCACCGCTTCCTCAAGCGCCTGTGGAAGTCGGTGTATGACCACGTGCAAGCGGGCCCCGTTGCCGCCTTTAGCAGCGGTGACCTGCCAGAGCCGGCGCGCTCGCTGCGGCGCCAGTTGCACGAGACCATCCAAAAGGTGACCGATGACATCGAGCGGCGGCAGCAATTCAACACCGCCATCGCCGCGGTCATGGAGCTCATGAACGCGCTCAACAGGCTTGAGGGCGACGACTGTGTCACCCGCAGCGTGCGCCAGGAGGCGCTGGAGGCGGTGGTGCTGATGCTGGCCCCCATCGTGCCGCACATCTGCCATCGTCTCTGGCAGGCACTGAAGCCAGGGGCCTGTCTCACCCGCGCCACCTGGCCGGTGGCCGACCCTGCGGCGCTGGCGCGCGAGACGGTCGAGCTGGTGTTGCAGGTCAACGGAAAACTGCGCGGCCGGCTCACCGTCGCGGTCGATGCGCCGCGAGAGGCCATCGAGTCGGCGGCATTGGCCAGCCCGGAGGTGCAGCGCTTCCTGGAGGGTCGGCCGGTCAAGAAGGTGGTCGTGGTGCCGGGGCGGCTCGTCAACGTGGTCGGTTGAGCGTAGGGGTTGGCGTGAGACGTGAGGTGTACACCGCTTGCATCGCGCTGCTTGCTGGGTTGATCCTGGCCGGCTGCGGTTTCCATCTGCGCGGGCAGTCGCCCTTGCCCTTCGCCTCTGCCTACATCGAGGCGCCACCCGGCTCTCACCTGGCGTCCCTGCTCATCCAGAGCCTACGCCTCGATGGCAAACAGGTGCTGGATTCGCCGCAGACGGCCGAGGTGACGATCCGGCTCGAGCGCGAGTCGAAAGCCAAGGAGATCCTGTCACTGTCGGGCGGCGGCAAGGTGCGGGAATACCGCTTGAGTTACCGACTCACGCTGAGCGCCTACGACCGCAGTGGCCGGCCGTTACTCGCGCCCACCGAGCTCACCCTGACGCGCGATTTCTCCTACGACGACGCCCAGGTCCTGGCCAAGGAGGCGGAGGAGGCCCAGCTCCTACGTGACATGGAGCAGGAGATGCTGCGCCAGACCTTGCGCCGGCTGGCTCACGCCAAGCCCTGATGCGCATCAAGGCCGAACAGCTCGAAGCCCATCTCGCCCACGCGGCAGACAAGGGCCTCGCCCCCATCTACGTGGTGAGCGGCGATGAGCCGCTGCTCGTCGATGAGGCTGCGGCGGCCCTCCGCGCTGCCCTGCGCCAGGCCGGGGTGAGCGAGCGCCAGTCCTTCCAGGTCGAGGGGGGCTTCGATTGGGGGCAGTGGCGCGCTGCCTTCGACTCGCTGTCGCTGTTCGCCCGCCGCCTTCTGGTGGAGCTGCGCCTCATGAGCGGCAAGCCAGGCGCGGAGGGGGCGCGGGCGCTGGAGACCTGGTGCGCGCGCCCCCCCACCGACACCTGGCTGCTCATCCTGCTGCCGCGCCTGGACCGCGCTACGCAGTCGAGCCAATGGTTCACCGCTCTGGAAAAGAGCGGGGTGGTCGTCACTACGCAACCGCCTACACTCGCCGAGTTGCCGGCCTGGATTGGCGCGCGGCTTGCCCGACACGGCCTCGAGGCCGACCGCGACACGCTCGCGTATCTCGCCGAGCGGGTGGAGGGCAACCTGCTCGCCGCGCACCAGGAGGTCGAGAAGCTCGCCTTGCTCCTGCCGCCGGGTCCCGTTCGTCTTGACGACGTGCGGGCGGCGGTGCTGGATGTGGCGCGCTTCGACGCGGGCCAGCTGCCCGAGGCCCTGTTGAAGGGCGATGGATTACGCCTGCGGCGTATCCTCAAAGGACTGCGCGAGGAAGGGGAGACGCCGCTATTGGCGCTGTGGGTCTTGACCCAAGAGGTCAGGACCCTCTACCGTCTTGCCTTGGCCCAGCGCCGAGGTGAACCCCTGACACAGGCCATGCGCCGGCTCAAGGTATGGGAGAGCCGCCAACCGCTCTTCACCCAGGCGTTGAGGCGGCTCGATGTCGATCGCCTGGCGCGGTCCCTGCTTGCGGCTGCTGAGATCGACCGTGCCGCCAAGGGGTTGGCGCGTGAGGATGCCTGGGCCCTGCTGGAGCGGCTGGCTGTCGAGCTGACGGGGTTGGCGGGGGCGAGACACATGGGAGTGACCGATGGACATTGAAACTTACATGCACAACCTGGGGCGCGCCGCGCGTGAGGCCGCGCGCGCCATGGCCCGCGCCGAGACGCGCGTCAAGGACCTGGCACTGACGAAGATGGCCGCGGCCATCGAACGCGAAGCCGATCGGCTGCTCGCCGCCAACGCCCGCGACCTCGAGGCGGCGCGTGCGGCGGGCCTGAGCGAAGCGCTCATCGATCGGCTCACCCTCACCCCCAAGACCATCGCCGGCATGGCCGAGGGCCTGCGGCAGATCGCCACCCTGCCTGACCCGGTGGGCGGGATCACCGACCTCAACTATCGACCCTCCGGCATCCAGGTCGGGCGCATGCGCGTGCCCCTCGGAGTGATCGGCATCATCTACGAGGCGCGCCCCAACGTCACGGCAGATGCCGCAGGGTTGTGCCTGAAGAGTGGCAATGCGGCGATCCTGCGCGGCGGCTCCGAGGCCCTGCACTCCAACCAGGCCATCGCCGCCTGTGTGCGCGAAGGGCTTGCTGCCGCCGGGCTGCCAGAGACGGCGGTGCAAGTGGTGGAGACCGCCGACCGCGCCGCCGTGGGGCTGCTCATCACCCTGAAGCAGTATGTCGATGTCATCGTCCCGCGTGGCGGCAAAGGGCTCATCGAGCGCGTGAGCGCCGAGGCGCGCGTGCCGGTCATCAAACACCTGCACGGCAACTGCCATGTCTATGTGGACGACCGGGCGGATGCGAGCAAGGCGGTGCGGATCGTCGAGAACGCCAAGACCCAGCGGCTGGGCACCTGCAATACCGCCGAGAGCCTGCTCGTCGCCCGCGGTATTGCCGGGCGGCTCCTGCCAGAGCTCGGCCGCATGCTCACCGGTCACGGCGTGGAGATGCGCTGCTGTCCAGAAGCCCTGGCCATCCTGCAGGCTGCCGCCATCCCCGGTGCCAGATTGGTACCGGCCACCGAGGCCGACTGGAGCGAGGAATATCTCGCCCCCATCATCGCCGTCAAAGTGGTGGAGGGGCTGGAGGCGGCCATCGACCACATCAATACCTACGGCTCGCAGCACACCGACGCCATCGTCACCGAAGACTATAGCCGCGCGCGCCGTTTCTTACGCGAGGTGGACTCCAGCTCGGTCATGGTCAATGCCTCCACCCGCTTCGCCGACGGCTACGAATACGGCCTGGGAGCGGAGATCGGCATCTCGACCGACAAGATCCACGCGCGCGGTCCGGTGGGGCTGGAGGGGCTCACCAGCCAGAAATGGATCGTGTTGGGTGATGGGCACGTGCGGGGGTGAGGAGGTGCAGGGTGAGACGCAAGCACCCTGCACGTCAGGCCTGGCAACGGGGGATGGAGCCGGTCAGGCGGCTTTGTGCCGGGGCCGCTACATGCCCGCACGCAGTGGCCTTTCGCCTCGTGGTCGAGTTGCGGCGAGCTGCCGTCTCCATGCCCAGCAACCGCGCCGCAGGCGCTGTCCGTCGACCCCGCGGTGAATTCGTCCAGTTTCTCGGCATCGCGCGGGGACTGTGCCTGCCTAAGCCAAGGCTGGAGGCACGCATCGATCGACGCACCTCTTTGCACGGCGGCTGCGTAAGATCCGAAAGGGAGATGCGCGTTGCCGTCTGACCCCGCGCCCCTCACCCTTCACCCCTCAGCGCAGCCCATCGGGCTGTTCGGCGGCACCTTCGACCCCGTCCACCTGGGGCATCTGCGCCTGGCCGAGGAGCTGGGCGAGGCCCTGGGCCTTGCCGAGGTGCGCTTCCTGCCTGCCGGCACCCCCCCGCACCGCTCACCGCCGGCCGCCAGCGCCACCGACCGGCTGGCCATGGTCGCTCTGGCCATTGCCAGCAACCCGCGCTTCAAACTCGATGCGCACGAGATCCACAAGACCGAGCCCTGCTACATGGTGGACACCCTCGCAGCGCTGCGGGCGGAACTGGGAAGTCAACGCCCGCTCACCCTCTTCCTGGGGGCCGACGCCTTCCTGGGGCTTGCCACCTGGCACGAGTGGCGACGGCTCTTCCGCTTGGCACACCTGGCCGTGGCGCAGCGCCCCGGCTTTGCCTTTGCCGACCGACAGGGTGCCATGCCACCGGCGTTGCGCGCCGAACTGGCCGACCGTTACACCGACCGCAGCGACGACTTGCATTCCGCCCCCGCCGGCCGCATCTTCCTCTACCAAATCACCCAGCTCGACATCGCCGCGAGCCACATCCGCGCACTCGTCGCTGCGGGCCGTAGCGTCCGCTATCTGGTGCCCGAAGCCGTACTGGACTACATTGAACGCCACCGCCTCTATCGCCAGGAGAACTGACCCTCACATGGATACCGAAACGCTCACCCGTATCGCCGTCGCCGCCCTGGAAGACATCAAGGGCCGCGAGATCACCGTGCTCGACGTGCATCACCTCACCTCGCTTTTCGACCGCCTGGTCATCGCCAGCGGTGAATCCAGCCGTCAGGTCAAGGCCCTGGCCGACAACGTGATCGAGAAACTCAAGGCGGCCGGCGCGACGATCATCGGCACCGAGGGCGAGCGGGCAGCGGAATGGATCCTGGTCGATGCCGGTGAGGTGGTCATCCACGTCATGCACCCGGCCGTGCGCGCCCACTACAACCTGGAGGAGCTCTGGGGGACGGTGG
>CALAMX010000140.1 GCA_937925755.1 uncultured Burkholderiales bacterium | reverse complement strand
AGCGATGGCCGGGGCCTTGTCGCGGCAGACGCTGATGGCCGATTCGGGACCGCCAGCGGCAAGCTGCTTTTGCAGTTCGCTGCCCAACTGCTGCTGCAGTTTGAGCGCGGTCTGTCGAGAGCTCTCAAGTAACTGGGCCTCATTGGCCGTGGCAGCCAGAGGCAGACAGGTCAAGGCCAACAGCAATGCAGATTTGCGCATAGGCGACTCCTTCATGAGATGTCCAGGGTAACCCCACGTCCATGAACACTACCGGGTCGATGCAGAGGTGGCTAAAGACGGGGGCAAGCGGGATTGTGTCGCAAAAGCCTTACAACGCAAACCCTGGGCGTCGGTGACCGTCATACCGAATCGTCGGCATCTGCACCACAGGTGCCGGCCTGTTCCTCGACGGGACCGGGCTATGCGGCCCTGCGGGGTTCGGGAGACAATCATGAGTCCTCATCGGTGGATTTGGTGTCTGAGTGCCCTGTGCCTAGAGATGAACCTTGCGTGCAACATGAACAAAAAAATACTCCTGCCCTTGGCCTTACTCGCCGTCGGCATCGGCGGTTTTGCCGCCCTCAAAGCGACACGACCCAAACCCGTGGCGGCCGCGCCCCAGGAGCAGGTCTGGCGGGTGGAAACGGTCAGCGTCGAGCCGGCTGCCCGCAGCCCGGTGCTCACCCTCAACGCCCGGGTCGAGAGCCCGGCGTTCACCCGCGCAGCCGCCCCCGGCGTTGGGCGGGTAAGCCGCGTCCTCGTTTTAGAAGGGCAGGCCGTGCGCCGAGGCCAGCTCCTGCTCGAGCTCGACCCCCGCGATTTCGAGCCGCGTGTGGCTCAGGCGCGCGCCCAGGTGCAGGAGCTAAAGGCGGCCCTGGAAAGCGAGCGGCTGCGTCACGCGGCCGACCTCGACCAGCTCGACCAAGAGCGCCGACTGCTCGAGTTCGCCACGGCGGACGTCGCGCGTTTCGAACGGCTGCGGCAAGAGAATTTCTATTCCCAGGCCGCGG
Source organism: uncultured Burkholderiales bacterium (assembly GCA_937925755.1). GTDB lineage: Bacteria > Pseudomonadota > Gammaproteobacteria > Burkholderiales > Thiobacillaceae > JANWZL01. Next base: position 5,338 of record CALAMX010000140.1, on the reverse strand, counting down.
TCGATCAGAGCCGCCAGACGCTCGCACGCCAGCAGATCAGCCTGCGTAACCGTGAACTCGCCCTCCAAGATCACGAGGCGCGCATGGCTCAGCTCAGGGCGCGCCTGGCGCAGGCTGAGGCCAATCTGCAGCAGGCCGAGCTGGCGCTCACGCGTAGCCGCCTTTATGCCCCCTTCGATGGCATCGTCGCCGAGCGACTGGTGGCTGAGGGCGATCAGGTCAACACCGGGCAGACCCTTTTGAGCCTCTATCCAACGGCGGGTCTGGAGTTGCGCGCCAAGATCCCGGCGCCATACGAGGCGGAGGTCCAGGCCGAACTCGCGCGCGGCCACAATCTCGAGGCCAGCGCCGATGTCGGCGGCGAGCAGGTCCGATTGCGTCTGGTCCGCCTGTCGGGGGCGGCCGACACCCGCGGTGTAGATGCCTTATTTCGCGTGCAGGCGGCGTCCGTGCAGCTGCGCCTCGGCAGTCTGGTGACCTTGCGCGTGCTCAGACCGGCAGTGGAGGGCGCCATCGCGCTGCCTTATTCAGCCCTGCACGGGGGGCGTTACGTCTACCGAGTCGAGGCCGGCCGTCTGCGCGCCATTCCCGTTCAGGTCCTGGGTGAACAGGCCGGTGAGCGGCCTATGCTGCTGGTGAAAAGCGATGCGCTCAAGCGGGGTGATCAGGTAATGGTCACCCAACTGCCCAACGCGGTGACCGGGCTACGTGTGGCGGTGGTCAAGCCCTGAGGCCGGCGCTGTAGGGCGCATGCTTAGGTCTTGTCTCTTTCTTGCTGGCTCGAGGAGGCTCGCCGATAATCCGGCCGACGATTCCCCCATCAGAGGAGCCCCATGCTGCAAGGACAACTCGCCCCCGATTTCGAACTCCCCGCCACCAGCGGCCGCGTCGTACGACTCTCAGGGCTGCGCGGCAAGCCGGTCGTGCTGTATTTCTACCCCAAGGATAATACCCCTGGCTGCACCACTGAGGGCCAGGACTTCCGCGACCTCTACGATCTGTTCCAGGCCCTCGACTGCGAGGTCTTCGGTATCTCGCGCGACAGCATGAAGTCGCATGAGGGATTCAAGGCCAAGCTCGGGCTGCCTTTTGAGCTGCTCTCCGATGAGGACGAGAAGGTGTGTGAGGCCTATGGTGTCATCAAACTCAAAAACATGTATGGCAAGAAGGTCCGCGGCATCGAGCGCAGTACCTTTGTCATCGACCGCGAGGGACGCGTCGCTCGGGAGTGGCGGGCGGTGAAGGTGCCCGACCATGCCCGCGACGTCCTCGAGTTCGTCCGTACACTGGCCTGATCCTGTCTCCGAATCGCCTCCCACACCCAACTGATGGCGCGCAAACCCAAACCCCAGTCGCAGACCAAGCTGTTCGTCCTCGACACGAACGTCCTGCTACACGATCCCACCTGTCTTTACCGTTTTCAGGAACACGACATCTACCTGCCAATGGCCACGCTCGAGGAGCTGGACCACAACAAGAAAGGGATGTCGGAAGTCGCCCGCAATGCCCGCCAGGCCAGTCGCTTCATCGAGGAGATCGTCAGTGGGCGCGAGTCCGAGATCAGCGAAGGCGCTCATCTGGCGCCCCACAGCCATAACGCCGCCACGGGTCGGCTGCTGCTGCAGACCCACCCGATCGACAGCGACATCACCTCCGTGCTGCCCTATAGCAAGGTGGACAACCAGATCCTGGGGGTGGCCGGCTATTTGAAGAACAAGTACCCCGAGCGACCGGTCATCCTGGTCACCAAGGACATCAACATGCGCATCAAGGCGCGTGCATTGGGGATCGCGGCGGAGGACTACTATAACGACAAGGTGCTGGAGGACACCGATATCCTCTACACCGGGGTGCGCGAGCTGCCGGCGGACTTCTGGGACACCCACGGCAAGGGCATGGAGTCCTGGCAGAAAGAGGGCCGGGTGTATTATCGGGTGACGGGGCCCCTGGTGCCCTCCCTGCTGATCAACGAGTTCGTCTATCAGGAAGGCGAGCGGCCGCTCAGTGCCCAAGTCCTCGAGGTCAAGGGCAACACCGCCGTCTTGGTCACGATCCGCGACTTCAGCCACTATAAGAACAACGTCTGGGGTATTACGGCGCGCAACCGGGAGCAGAACTTCGCCTTGAACGTCCTCATGAACCCCGACATCGATTTCGTCACCCTGCTCGGTCAGGCCGGCACCGGCAAGACCCTGCTCACCCTCGCGGCGGGGCTCACCCAGACCCTGGAGGAGAAACGCTACAGCGAGATCATCATGACCCGCGTGACCGTGCCGGTCGGGGAGGACATCGGCTTTTTGCCCGGCACCGAGGAAGAGAAGATGACGCCGTGGATGGGCGCGCTCGAGGACAACCTCGACGTGCTCAACATGAACGATCAAGAGGCCGGCGAGTGGGGCAGGGCGGCCACCCAAGACTTGATCCGCTCGCGCATCAAGGTCAAGTCTCTCAACTTCATGCGTGGGCGCACCTTCATCAACAAGTTCCTAATCATCGACGAGGCGCAAAACCTCACCCCGAAACAGATGAAGACCTTGATCACCCGCGCCGGCCCCGGCACCAAAGTGGTCTGTTTGGGCAACATCGCCCAGATCGACACACCCTATCTCACCGAGGGCAGCTCTGGCCTGACCTACGTGGTCGATCGCTTCAAAGGCTGGCCGCACAGCGGCCACGTGACCCTGGCGCGCGGAGAGCGCTCGCGCCTGGCCGATCATGCAGCCAGCGTGCTTTGAGGGCCTGAGGGCGGCGTGCCGGTCATGGACCTCCTCTCACCAGCAAACAACACTCGCTGGAACATGGTTGCCGCAAGCACAGGCCGAGGGGTGCAGGGCGGTTTTGAGAATCCGCATCCCGTTTGGGATAATTCGTTGAGATACTATTTACCCACCCATTCCTGGGCGTTGGGGCTCCTCACGTGCTATGACAGACCCTGATACCCTGGCCAACCAACGCACATCACGAGGATCCACATGAAACTGACGCGAGGACTGGCCCTGTCCGTGCTGACACTTGCCATGGCTATGGCATTGCACGGCTGTGGCGACAAGAAGGAAGGCGGGGACGGGAAGGCGACCCAGGTGGCAGCCAAGGTCGGCAAGGACGAGATCACGGTGCTTGAGCTCAACCATGAGCTCGCTCGGCTGGGTGGAAATCTCACTCCGGAACAATCCAAACAGGCGGCCAACCAGGTCCTGCGCGGTCTGGTGGACCAGCATCTGCTGATGCAGCAGGCCATTGCCGAGAAGCTCGACCACGAACCCAAGGTGCTCCAGGCCCTGGAGGCCGCGCGCCGGCAGATCCTCGCCCAAGCCTACGTGGAAAAGATCACCGCCGCAGCGGCCAAGCCGACCGAGGCCGAGATCAAAGACTACTACGACAAGCACCCCGAGCTCTTCTCCGAGCGGCGCATCTACCGACTGCAGGAACTCTCGGTGCAGGTCACTCCGGACAACGCCGCCCTGGTGCAGGAGAAGCTCGCCAGCGTGCGCAATCTGAACGAGTTCGTCGAGTGGCTGAGGGCGAACAATATCCCCGCGCGTGGCGCACAAAGCGTCAAGGCGGCCGAGCAGTTGCCGCTAGAGCTTTTGCCGCGACTGCATGCCCTCAAGGACGGACAGGCCTTGACCCTATCCGGCAATAATGTCCTCAATATCGTTTACCTGGCTGGCTCACAAACCCAACCGGTGACCCTGCAGCAGGCCACACCGGTCATCGAGCGCTACCTGCTCAACGCGAGGAAACGCGAACTCGCCGAAAAGGAGCTCAAACGTCTGCGTGATACCACCAAGGTCGAATATCTCGGCGAGTACAGCGAGGCGACCAAGGCCGAGGCGCCTCCCGTGCTGCCTCCGGTCAAGCCAGGGGCTGACGCCAGAGAGGTTGCGCCGGCGGCTCTACCGGATCTCACCGCGCCCGCAGGCGAGCGGTAGTCAAGGGCTGGTAGAGACCGCACCGGAGCCTGATCCGAGCGCGAGTTGGGCTTGGTCGGGGGCGTCGATGCGAAAAGACTAGACGCATCGCTGCCCTGCATACGTCCTCCCCAGCGGACAGGGGCGTTCGTTGCGGATCGATGGGCGAGGCATCCGCTGCGCGGTCGGAACACGCTCCGGCTTTTACTTCAACCTAAAAACCGCAGTTGACCGCTTTTTTGTGTTACAACGTCATGAATCCATTGAAGGATGTGGTCTTGAGACGACTCACCCGCAGGGTGAGCCCGCAACAACCCGCTTTGTGGGCCTTCGGCCCATCCCTCGCTGCGCTCGGGACCAGCACTGCGTGCTGTCCTGCGCCCTGCGGGCTGGTGCGGCCCAAGCGGGCGTCTGGCTTTGTGTCTGCGACGAAACGAGCCTGGTTGTGGGATTAGTTTACCAGGCTCGTTTTCGCTCCTCCTTGCAGGGAGCGACCCTGCGGCGTCGTCGCTTCGCGCCAGACACCCGCTTGAACCACCCGTCGGGCCCGTTCAACTGCGGTTTTTAGGTATAACGCTCTGTCCAGGAAGTCGGCAGCCACCAGGGCGGAAAGCAGCATGCGTACCCACAGTGCGAAGCCGGCGCTGCGGCCAGGAACTTTGCTCAAGTCCAGATTGAAGTCGCCAGGGTCGAGCATAGGCTTCGGTGGATTGGCCTCCATGACCTCACCCAGTTCATTTCGGGCGTCTTTGCTGGTCAGCCGGGTTTCCAGGCCGCCATGCCACTCATCTAGACCTGCATGGTGACCGGCGATGAGGTAGGCGAGCACAGCACCGGCTTCGCGAAATCTGTCGCACGCCAACAGGGTACCGGCCGTGGGGATGGGTCGCGCGACCGGTGGCGCCTTCGATGTGCGCATCCGCGTTGAAACCGCTTGCCTGTCGGATGTAGTGTTGGAAAGCGGGTCGATATTTGCCAAGGTCGTGCCACAGCCCGGCCAGGCGCGCCCAGTCCTCACCGCCGAAGCGCCTAGCTTGGTCAGCGGCCAGCACTACTACCTGGGTCAGGTGTTCGGCCAGCGAATGCGGCGCACGCCGCGTGCCGTCCACATTCTGTGCCGCATGCGCGATCGGTCGCAGTGCTGCCATTCGCCACATCCCTGGTGAAGTGCACCGACATTGTGCGTAGCCACTGGCTCACCAGATGAGTCCAGCTTTCACTTTTCCGTATCGTCTACTCCGCCCACAACCACGCCGCCCCGCGCACGCCGCTCGAGTCGCCATGTAGGGGCGGCACGAGCCGGGTGTCCACCCGGTCGGAGAAGACGTAGCGGCCCCAAAGCCGGGGGACGTTTTCATACAGGCGGGCAATGTTGGACACACCGCCGCCCAGGACGATGACGTCGGGGTCGAGGAGGTTGATGACCT
>CALAMX010000139.1 GCA_937925755.1 uncultured Burkholderiales bacterium | reverse complement strand
ACCCGCACGCCCTGCGTCACTCCTTCGCCTCGCACGTGCTGCAGTCCTCCGGCGATCTGCGCGCGGTGCAGGAGATGCTCGGCCACGCCAGCCTGTCCACCACGCAGGTGTATACACATTTGGATTTCCAGCATCTGGCCCGAGTTTACGATCGAGCGCATCCGCGGGCGAAGAAGAAATAACGTGCGGGGCTTCGGCCGCTCGCCTCTGCTCGCTAAACCTGCCTGATGGCAGGTTAGCCTCCACCGAAACCCCGCGATCCCGGGGTTCCAGAAAGCTACTCCGCGTACGACCGTTCGGGACGCTCTGCCTAACCCGACGACCGGGATTGAACACCCGGAATGCCGGATACCAGACGTATCATCGTGATGTCACATCGCCTGCCGCGCTTGCGCCTCGGGTAGGAGCGACGAGAGTCGCGACACGTCGTGGTATACACCCCGTCGGTTGTTGTTGGTTGTTGTTGGTCGCGACTCTCGTCGCTCCTACAGGTCGCTCCTACGCAGGCTAAGCGAGGTGAAGCCGAGCGGTCGGAGCCAACACTGCGTAAGGCAGCGATGCGCTCGCGCAGCCAGTTATGCAGAGCTTCCCTAGGGCTTGAGGACATACGGGTTGCCGATTAGCATAGCCCGCCCTTTCTCGGTCCGTGAGAAACACGGCGTGTTGTCCATTCTCGCCTCCTCCGATGTTGTCGGCGTAATATCGGCGTCGCATCGGCATAAAGGGCAAGCGTGCGACTGGGTTTCACGTGGAACAGTTGGAGCCTGCGACGGCTTCACGTATGATTGCAGGCTTTTTCGGGCCTGACAGATAAGCCCATGATTTTCCCTGATAAATTCGATGTCATCGTGGTCGGCGGCGGCCATGCCGGGACGGAGGCGGCCCTGGCCAGCGCGCGCATGGGCGCCAAGACCCTGCTGCTGACGCACAACATCGAGACCCTCGGGGCGATGTCCTGCAACCCCTCGATCGGCGGGATCGGCAAGGGACACCTGGTCAAGGAGATCGATGCCCTGGGTGGGGCGATGGCCATCGCCACCGATGAGGCCGGCATCCAGTTTCGCATCCTCAACGCCTCCAAGGGCCCGGCCGTGCGCGCCACTCGCGCGCAGGCCGATCGCAGTCTCTACAAACAGGCGATCCGTCGCCGGCTGGAGAATCAGGTGAACCTGACCCTGTTTCAGCAGGCGGTCGATGATCTGGTTTTGGAGGGCGAGCGCGTCAGCGGTGTGCGCACCCAGCTCGGCATCGTCTTCCATGGCCGCGCCGTGATCCTCACCACCGGTACCTTTCTCGCCGGCCGCATCCATGTCGGCCTCGAGAACTTTGCTGCTGGGCGCATGGGCGACCCGCCTTCGGTCAGTCTGGCTGCACGTCTCAAGGAACTGGCGCTGCCCGTAGGCCGGCTCAAAACCGGCACCCCACCGCGCATCGATGGGCGCACGATCGACTTCTCGGTGTTGACCGAACAGCCGGGTGACGATCCGCCACCGGTGTTCTCCTTCATGGGTGACAGGCGTATGCACCCGCGCCAACGGTCGTGTTGGATTACGCACACCAATGAGCGTACCCACGAGATCATCCTGGCCAGTCTGGATCGCTCACCGTTGTACACCGGGGTGATCGAGGGGGTGGGGCCGCGCTATTGCCCCTCGATCGAGGACAAGGTCAAACGCTTTGCCGAGAAGTCGGCACACCAGGTCTTTCTGGAACCCGAAGGCCTCGACACCCGTGAGTTCTACCCCAACGGCATATCCACGAGCCTGCCCTTCGACGTACAGCTCGCTTTGGTGCGTTCGATCCGCGGCCTCGAAAACGCCCACATCCTGCGGCCCGGCTACGCGATCGAGTACGACTATTACGACCCGCGCGGATTGAAACCAACGCTCGAGACCAAGGCGATCAAGGGTCTATTCTTCGCCGGACAGATCAACGGCACGACCGGCTATGAAGAAGCGGCGGCGCAGGGCCTGCTTGCGGGCATCAACGCCGCTCTGCAAGTCCAAGAGCGCGATCCCTGGTGGCCGCGTCGCGACGAGGCCTATCTCGGTGTACTGGTCGATGATTTAATCACCCGGGGGGTATCCGAACCCTATCGCATGTTCACCAGCCGTGCCGAGTATCGCTTGAGCCTGCGCGAGGACAACGCCGATCTGCGGCTGACCGAGATCGGCCGCCGTCTGGGTTTGGTGGACGAGGCGCGCTGGGCACGCTTCGAGGCCAAGCGCGAGGCCATCGCGCGCGAGACCGAGCGCCTCAAATCCACCTGGGTGAATCCCAAGGTCCTCGCTGCCGCCGAGGCAACAAGGGTGCTGGGGCAGCCGATCGAGCGCGAATACAATTTATTCGATCTGCTGCGCCGACCCGGGGTGAGCTACGCTGCTCTCATGACCCTGCCCGGGGCCGGGCCTGGTGTGGTCGAATCCGAGGTCAGCGAGCAGGTGGAGATCGCTGCCAAGTATGCCGGCTACGTAGCCCGCCAGCAGGAGGAGGTCGCGCGTGCTCGTGTACACGAAGACACTCGCCTACCAGAGGATCTCGACTATATGCAGCTTACTGGCCTGTCGATCGAAGCGCGCCAGCGCTTAAGCCAGGTGCGTCCAGCCACCCTGGGACAGGCCGCACGTGTGCAGGGGGTCACGCCAGCAGCAATCTCGGTTCTGCTCGTGCACCTGAAGAAAAACGATTGGCCCCGGAACAAGACGGCATGAACCTGCGCGCTGAGCTCGACGCTGGGTTGATGCAGCTCGGGGTTTGCCTGGGTGCACCGCACATCGAGGGGCTGCTGGCATATCTCGACCTCTTGGCGAAGTGGAGCCGTGTCTACAACCTCACCGCCATTACCGATCCAAAGCGCATGCTAAGTCATCACCTGCTCGACAGCCTGGCTGTGCTACCGCACCTCGACGCCGAGCGCCTGCTCGACGTCGGCAGCGGCGCTGGGTTACCCGGCATCCCGCTCGCGCTGGCGCGCCCAGACCTACGGGTGACGTTGCTCGAGGCGAGCCAGAAAAAGGCCGCTTTTCTGCAGCAGGCTGCCATCGAGCTCAAGCTCAGCAACGTCGAGGTCGAGCATGCGCGAGCCGAGGACTATCGGCCGCGCGCGCCCTTTCCGCGCATCGTCGCACGCGCCTTCAGCGAGCTGGCGGACTTCGTGCGCCTGACGGCCCATCTGCTGGCGGAGGGGGGACGTTGGCTGGCGATGAAGGGGGCTTATCCGCAGGCCGAGATCGAACGGCTGCAAGGGGCGCGGCTGATCAAGGTGGTGCGACTCGAAGTGCCGGGGCTTAACGCCGAGCGGCATCTTCTCATCCTGGGACGCGCATGACCCGGATCCTGGCGATCACCAACCAGAAAGGCGGCGTGGGCAAGACCACCACGGCGGTCAACCTGGCGGCAAGCTTGGTGGAGCTAGGCCGGCGGGTGCTGCTGGTCGATCTAGACCCACAGGGCAATGCCACCATGGGCAGCGGCATCGACAAGCGCGCTCTGTCGCGCACGGTCTATCAGGTCCTGTTGGGGCAAGCGCAGGGACATGAGGTCATCCAGACCTCGCCACGCGGCGGCTACGACCTACTACCGGCCAACCGCGAGCTGGCCGGTGCCGAGGTGGAGATGGTGGGTCTGAAACAGCGCGAGACCCGGCTCAAGGACTGTTTACGATCGCTCGCCGACCACTACGACGTGATCCTGATCGACTGCCCGCCGGCGTTGAACCTGCTGACCGTCAACGCCCTGGTGGCGGCGCAGGCGGTGCTGATCCCTATGCAGTGTGAATATTTTGCCTTAGAGGGGCTGTCCGATCTCGTCAATACGGTCAGGAAGGTCAAGGCCGGCCTCAACCCAGGAATCGAGATCGCGGGGCTTTTGCGCGTCATGTACGACCCGCGCAACACCCTGGCGCAACAGGTCTCCGAGCAGTTGAAGCGTCATTTTGGCAGCAAGGTTTTTGATACCGTGATCCCGCGCAATGTGCGGCTGGCCGAGGCGCCAAGCCACGGCCTTGCGGCCCTGGCCTACGATCGCGGCTCCAAGGGCGCCCAGGCCTATTTACGCCTGGCCGAGGAATTCATCGCACGCAGCGGTATGAAGGAGGGCGCTTAGCCATGGCAAAACCCAAGGGACTCGGTCGTGGTCTGGATGCGCTACTGTCCAGCGCAGACATCCGCGAAGGTGAGCGCTTGCTCATGCTACCGGTCGAGAGCCTCGTTCCGGGTAAATACCAGCCGCGCACGCGCATGGACGAGGCGGCTTTGCGTGAGTTGGCCGAGTCGATCCGCGCCCAAGGGCTGATGCAACCGATTCTGGCCCGCCCAGTCAGCGGTACGCACTACGAGATCATTGCCGGCGAGCGGCGCTGGCGCGCCAGCCAGCTGGCAGGGCTCAGCGAGGTACCGGTTCTGGTGCGCGAGGTCACCGACGATGCGGCGCTCAAGATGGCCTTGATCGAGAACATCCAGCGTGAGGATCTGAACCCTCTGGAGGAGGCGCAGGGCCTACAGCGGCTCATCCAGGAGTTCGGCATGACGCATCAAGCGGTGGCGGAGTCAGTCGGTCGCTCGCGCGCAGCGGTGACCAACACACTGCGGCTACTCAACCTGGCGAAGCCCGTGCAAGCGATGTTGCTGGAGGGCAAACTTGAGATGGGGCATGCCCGCGCACTGTTGCCGCTATCGGCCGCGCGGCAGACCGAGACGGCGCAGGAGATTGCCCGCCGCGGGTTGTCGGTGCGCGAAGTGGAGCGGCTGGTCAACCGTCTGCTCAATCCTCCGGCAGCACGGCGGCCCTATGAGAAGGATCAGGACGTGCTGCGTCTGGAAGAGGAGCTGTCCGAGTCGCTCGGCACGCGGGTCAAGATCAATGCCAACCGCAAGGGTGCGGGTCGGCTGACCATAGAATTTTCTGATCTCGATCAACTGGATGGTATTTTGCGTCGTCTGCGTGACTGAGCCCGCAAGTCAAGAGGAACGCAGCGATCTGCAGCGAATAGGACGGTTACAACAGCCTGAATGGCCGAGCGAGACATCAACGCCTTTGATAATTGCATTAAAGGTCCTAATTCCTATATCATCACAAATGTTTTATCCGGTGACCCTGCAAGGCGTGGTCGTGTTGCTGGCAGCTGTCGTGCTGGCATATTGGGAGGGAGCGGCGGCAGCGGGCGCGGCACTTTACGGTGGTGTTGCGGCCTTGGCCAACGCAGCCCTGCTGGGCTGGCGGCACCGACAGGGTGAGCGGCAAGTCCACAGCGATGCCAGTCGGCACCTGCGGTTGTTTTACCGCTCTAGCTTGGAGCGGATCATCGTGGTCAGCGTCTGGCTGGGAATCGGGCTGGGAAGCTGGGGTCTCGAGCCGATGCCGATGCTGGCCGGGTTTGTCATCGGTCTGCTCGCATGGGTGATCGCGGCGGCGGGCCGTATTGTTGCTAGGAAGTGATTGGGGACACACTGCAAATGTCTGGCGAAGCGCACACCTCTGCGGACTACATCCAGCATCACCTGCAAAATCTGACCTTTGGTCTACGGGCAGATGGTAGCTGGGGTCTGGCCCACAGCGTCGAGGAGGCCAAGGCGATGGGCTTCTGGTCGCTGCATCTGGACACCCTAGGGGTCTCCATCATCCTCGGCGTGCTCTTCCTCTATCTCTTCCGCAAGGCCGCGGCGAACGCCACGTCTGGCGTGCCCGGCGGCTGGCAGAACTTCGTCGAATGGGTGGTGGAATTCATCGACAATAGTGTGCGCAGCTCCTTCAGCGGCGGGCGTAACCAGCTGATCGCGCCCCTGGCGCTGACGATCTTCGTCTGGATCTTCCTGCTCAACCTGATGGACCTGGTGCCCATCGACTGGGTACCGGGGCTCATGGGTCTGCTGGGTCTGCCCTATTTCAAGCTAGTGCCGACCACCGATCCGAATGCGACGTTTGGGATGTCGATCGCCGTCTTCCTGCTGGTGCTCTACTACAGCTTCAAGATCAAGGGTGCGGGCGGTTTTGCCGCCGAGCTGGCGCTACACCCGTTCGGCAAATGGGGTATGCCGGCCAACCTCTTTCTCGAGATCATCAACCTGATTGCCAAGCCGGTCTCGCTGGCACTGCGTCTGTTCGGTAACCTCTATGCCGGGGAGATGATCTTCATCCTGATCGCCTTGTTGTTCAGCGCCGGCATTGGCTGGGGGGTGATGGCCGGCTTACTGCAATTGGGGTGGGCGATCTTCCACATCCTGATCATCACCTTGCAGGCCTTCATCTTCATGACGCTGACCATCGTTTATCTGGATATGGCGCATCAGGAACACCATTGACCGGTTTTTCCATCCACGACCTTAGACATAGGAGAACTCCAAATGGAAATGTCCCAAGCTTTGCTCTACGTTGCCGGCGCCGTCATGATGGGTCTGGGCGCCTTGGGTGCTGCCGTCGGCATCGGCTTGTTGGGTGGCCGCTTCCTGGAGGGGGCAGCGCGTCAGCCCGAACTGATCCCAATGTTGCGCACCCAGTTCTTTATCGTCATGGGTCTCGTCGATGCGCTGCCGATCATCGCGATCGCCATCTCGCTGTACATCCTCTTCGCGGTCGCAGCCTGAGTTCGCCCCGCCCAAACCGGAGGCCTGAACGATGAATATCAACGCCACGTTGCTCGGGCAGACGATCACCTTTGCGGTCTTCGTTTGGTTCTGCATGCGTTACATCTGGCCGCCCATCGTCAATGCCTTGGAGACGCGCCGTAAGACCATCGCCGACGGCCTCGCCGCAGCCGAGCGCGGCCGGCACGAGCAGGAGCTGGCGGCTAAACGCGCCGCCGAGACCCTGCACGAAGCCAAGGTCAAGGCCGCCGAGATCATCGGTCAGGCCGAAAAACGCGCCGCTCAGATCATCGACGAGGCCAAGGCTGCGGCCAAGGCCGAGGGCGATCGGCTCATCGCCGCTGCCCAAGCCGAGATCGAGCAGGAAGCGCAGCGCGCGCGTGAGCAGCTACGCGCCCAGGTCGCTGCCCTGGTGGTGGCCGGTGCCGAAAAGGTCCTGCGCCGCGAGGTCGATGCCAAGGCGCACGCCGAGCTGCTCGAGGCCATCGCCAAAGAGATTTGATCATGGCCGAGTTGACCACACTGGCCCGCCCCTATGCTGAGGCGGTCGCTCGTCTCGCCAAGTCGACAAACAATTGGAGCGCGTGGTCCGACATGCTGGCCCTGCTCTCGGCCGTGAGCCAGGACGCGCAGATCGCCGCGCTGAGCGAGCACCCGAGGGTCACCCAGGAACAACTCCTGCAAGTCATTCAGACTGTCTGCGGCGACCGGCTCAACCCGGAGGGGGTCAACCTGCTGCGTCTGCTCGTCGAGAACAAGCGCCTGGCCGTATTGCCCGAGATCGCCCGTCTATTCGAGGAAATGCGCGCAGCCGAAGAAGGGGTGTTGGAAGCGCGTATCGTTACCGCCTATGAACTCTCCCGGCAGCAGCTCGCCGCGCTCGTCAGCCGACTCGAGGCCCGGTTCGGCCGCAAGGTTCAGGCCACGCAAGAGGTCGATCCGGCCCTGATCGGCGGGGTGGTCATACATGCCGGCGACGAGGTCCTGGATGCATCGGTGCGCGGCCGCCTTGCGGAACTGGCCGCCACCCTCACCGCTTAATCAAGCGTTTTTGGAGTGCTTATGCAACTCAATCCTTCTGAAATCAGCGAGCTCATCAAAGCCAAGATCCAAGGCCTGGAGGTGGCGGCCGAAATGCGCACCCAAGGCACCGTGGTCTCGGTCACCGACGGTATCGTGCGCATCCATGGCCTGAGCGAGGTGATGCAGGGTGAGATGTTGGAATTCCCAGGCAACACCTACGGCATGGCCCTAAACCTCGAGCGTGACTCGGTCGGTGCGGTGGTGCTGGGCGAGTACGAACACATTTCCGAGGGCGATACGGTCAAGTGCACTGGCCGCATCCTCGAGGTGCCGGTGGGCGACGCCTTGGTGGGGCGCGTGGTCGATGCCTTGGGCCGGCCAATCGATGGCAAGGGGCCAATACAGTACAACGCCACCTCGCCCATCGAGAAGATCGCCCCCGGTGTGATCGCGCGCCAATCGGTGTCGCAGCCGTTGCAGACAGGGCTCAAGGCGATCGACGCCATGGTGCCCATCGGTCGCGGACAGCGCGAGCTCATCATCGGCGACCGCCAGACCGGAAAGACCGCTGTGGCGGTGGATACCATCATCAATCAGAAGGGCACGGGCGTCATCTGTATCTATGTTGCCGTCGGCCAAAAGGCATCCTCGGTGGCCAACGTGGTGCGCAAGCTCGAGGAGCATGGCGCCATGGCGCACACGATCGTGGTGGCGGCCAATGCCTCCGACCCCGCCTCGATGCAGTTCATCGCCCCTTATGCCGGCTGCACCATGGGTGAGTACTTCCGCGACAGCGGCCAGGATGCCCTGATCGTCTACGACGACCTCACCAAGCAGGCCTGGGCCTATCGTCAGATCTCTTTGCTGCTACGGCGACCGCCCGGCCGCGAGGCCTATCCGGGTGACGTCTTCTACCTGCATTCGCGCTTGCTGGAACGCGCCGCGCGCGTCAACGCCGCTTATGTGGAAAAGATGACCAATGGCGCGGTCAAGGGCAGGACTGGCTCGCTCACCGCGCTGCCCATCATCGAGACCCAGGCCGGTGACGTCTCCGCCTTCGTGCCGACCAACGTGATCTCCATCACCGACGGCCAGATCTTCCTGGAGACCGACTTGTTCAATGCCGGCATCCGGCCCGCCATCAACGCCGGCCTGTCGGTATCGCGTGTGGGTGGTGCGGCGCAGACCAAGGTGATCAAGAAACTGGGTGGCGGCGTGCGCCTCGCCCTGGCGCAATATCGAGAGCTAGCGGCCTTCGCCCAGTTCGCCTCCGACCTGGACGAGGTCACCCGCAAACAGCTCGAGCGCGGCAAGATGGTCACCGAGCTCATGAAGCAGGGCCAGTATGCGCCGATGACCGTGGCGGAGATGGCCGTGACCCTGTTCGCCGTCAACCGCGGCTACCTCGACGATGTCGACGTCAAGCGCGCGCTCGCCTTCGAGGCGGCGTTACAGTCGCACATGAAGGCGAAGTACAAGTCGCTACTCGACAAGATCGAGGAGACCAAGGACCTCGATGCGGAGACCGAGAAGCAACTCGCCGCCGCCATCGAGGACTTCAAGGCCTCCGCCGCCTACTGACGAGCACGCGCCATGGCAGCCGGCAAAGAGATCCGCACCAAGATCAAGAGCGTGGAAAACACGCGCAAGATCACCAAGGCCATGGAGATGGTGGCCGCCTCCAAGATGCGCAGAGCCCAGGAGCGCATGCGCGCGGCACGCCCCTATGCCGAAAAGATCGGTCGGGTGGTCGCGCACTTCAGCCAGGCCCATTCGGAGTACAGACACCCTTGCACCATCGCGCGCGAGACGATCAAGCGGGTGGGGCTCGTCCTCATCACCACCGACAAGGGGTTGTGCGGCGGACTCAACACCAACGCCCTACGCCTTGCCATCAACAAGATGAAGGCTTGGCAGAACGAGGGCATCGACTGCGATGTCACTGTGATCGGTAACAAGGGTTTCGGCTTCATGCAGCGGGTGGGAGCGAACATCGTCTCGCACCTGACCGGACTGGGCGACACCCCACATCTCGAGAAGCTCATCGGCCCGGTGCAGGTGATGGTCGATGCCTACAAGACCGGCCGCATCGATGCCCTGTACATGATCTACAGCCGCTTCATCAACACCATGCGGCAGGAACCCGCCTTCGTGCAGGTGTTACCGCTCACTCCCGAGGCGGCCATGGAGAAACACGAAGTGTATTGGGATTACATCTACGAGCCCGAGGCTCGAGTGGTGGTCGACGCGCTGATGATCCGCTACATCGAGGCGCTGATCTATCAGGCCGTGGCGGAGAACATGGCCAGCGAACAGTCGGCGCGCATGGTGGCGATGAAGGCCGCTTCCGACAACGCCAAGAACGTGATCGAAGAGCTCAAGCTGGTCTACAACAAGACCCGCCAGGCGGCGATCACTCAGGAGCTGTCCGAGATCGTGGCCGGAGCTTCGGCCGTATGAAACGGCCGTAGAAGTGGCGGGTGCGCAAAGGATTCAAACTTGTTAGGAATCGAGCGATGAGCGAAGGTAAGATCATACAAATCATCGGCGCCGTGGTGGACGTGCAGTTCCCGCGTGGGGCCATGCCCAAGGTATATGACGCCATCAAACTGGAAGATCCACCGCTGACCTTCGAGGTGCAACAACAATTGGGTGACGGTGTGGTGCGCACGATCGCCTTGGGCTCCACCGATGGGCTCAGGCGAGGCATGACGGT
>CALAMX010000138.1 GCA_937925755.1 uncultured Burkholderiales bacterium | reverse complement strand
GTTAGCCTACGCCGAAACTCTGTTTTGGCTCCGGCCGCCGCTTCACCTCGCTTGACGTTCGCTGCGCTCACGTTAGCCTTCGCCAAAACTTCGTTTGCACTTCCTCGCCTGAGCTCATATCACGTCTCGTGACTCGCGCTCCGGGCGCGCGGCGCTCGATCCAGGCCGGACTATGCAGAGCTTTCCCTGCCGCCACAGGGTCAATCCGTCAGCAGGTGAGCAGCGACCTCGCGGCGCTGTCCCGCGCGCCGGTGTTCGTAGAGATAGACGCCTTGCCAGGTGCCGAGGACCAGACCTCCGTCGAAGACTGGGATGCTCAGTTGGGTCTGGGTGAGCGCGGCGCGGATGTGCGCCGGCATGTCGTCGGGGCCCTCCAGGCGGTGGCGATAGCGGGCATCCTCCTCGGGCACCAGGCGGCTGAGGAAGGTCTCGAGGTCATGCCGCACGTCGGGGTCGGCGTTTTCCTGAATGAGTAGACTCGCCGAGGTATGGCGCACGAACAGCGTGAGCAGCCCGCTGCCAGGCCGGCACTCCGAGAGCCAGCGAGTAAGCACCGGGGTAAACTCATAAAGACCCTTGCCGTGGGTCTCGATCAGGAATATCCGCGTGAACTGGCGCATCGGCGAAGAGAGTAAAAATAAGGCCGGCGGCGCCGGCCTTCCAGCCATTCGGGATGTTACATCAGCTGCGCGCGACCAGGTCTTGGTAGGCGTGCCAGGTGGCATGACCCAAGACCGGGAAGATCACCGCCAGCGGCACGAACCAGGCCAGCAGTCCTATGAAACCCAGTACACCGATCAACAGGGCCCAGACCAACATGGGCAGGGGGTTTTCGCGTACTACCCAGAGGCTGGTGACGATGGCCGTGATGAGATCCACCTTGCGATCCAGCAGCATGGGTAGTGAAACCACAGAGAGGGCAAACACCACGGCCGCAATGGTACCCCCCACCAGCATGTATGGCACGATAAAGCCGATGTGTTCAGGGCCGAACAGGAGGGCAAGGCTAAAACCCTGATCCGTCACGATGTCGGTTTTGAGGAAGAGCCCCACCAGGATGGCGGAGATGCGCTCCCACGCGCTCAGGATGAAGGCCAACAGCAAGCCGAACAGGCCGATGCTACCGGCATTGGCGCGCAACCCATCGAACAGACGCCCTGCCTCGGCTGTCCGACCCTGCTGCCTGGATATTTCATAAAAGCCGATGGCGAGAAAGGGCGCCAGCAACAGGAAGCCGCTGGTCAAGGCCATGGCGAGGTGTAACCGCGCCCAAACATAATCGACGAGTAAGAAGCCGAGCACGGCGAAGACGATACCCAACGTCAAGGACAATGGCCAGGCGTGCACAAAATCCAGCCATCCCTGCCGCAGCCAGTACAGCGGGCGCACGGCTGGAACGCGATTGATCGCAGGCAAGTCTATGTGTTTTGTTTGTGGTTTGATCGTCACGGTGTTCATGTCATCCTCCTTTCCGTGAATGTAGGGGGAACCCCCAGTAAAACTATAGTCTATTACTCAAGTATTGGAAAACAGCAAGGGGCTCAAGTTCCCGCCCCGCCCTGGATCGTCACCTCAGGAGTCCGACATGACCCGTTTGCAATCCTTGCGACAACTGGGCCAGAGCATCTGGCTGGATAACCTCTCGCGCACTCACCTGCGCGAGGGGCGGCTCACCCGTCTCATCGAGATCGGGGTGAGCGGCATCACCTCGAACCCCACCATCTTTCACAAGGCGGTGAGCGAAAGCCTCCACTACGCGCCCGATCTGGAACGCCTGCGGCGCGAGGAGCCAGACCCCGAGCGCCGCTACGAGGCCCTGGTGATCGAGGACATCCGTGCCGCCTGTGACCTTTTCCGGCCGGTCTACGAGGCGAGCGGCGGCGACGACGGCTATGTCAGTCTGGAGGTCGCCCCGCGCCTGGCGCACGATGCCGAGGGCACGGTGGCCGAGGCCAAACGCCTGGCAGCGGAGGTTGGGCGCGACAACCTCCTCATCAAGGTGCCCGGCACAGCAGAGGGCCTCGTCGCCTTTGAACGGCTTACCGCCGCCGGGGTGCGCGTGAACGTCACCCTCCTGTTCTCGCTACAGCACGTGGTGCGCGTGTTCGAGGCCTACATCCGCGGCGCCAAGGTCTGGCTGGCGAACGGCGGCACCCCCTCCCGGCTCAAAGCCGTGGCGAGCCTTTTCCTGTCACGCGTCGATACCTTGGTGGACAGTCGCCTCGCTGCCCTAGCCACGCCGGAGGCCATGCAGATGCGCGGCAAGACGGCAGTGGCGATGGCCAAACTGGCCTATCAGCGCTACAAGGACCTCTTCCAGGGGCCTGCCTTCGCCGACCTCGCGGCCGCGGGCGTGCGCCCACAGTATCTGTTGTGGGCGAGCAGCGGCACGAAAAACCCGAGCTATAGCGACCTGCTCTACGTCGAGCCTTTGATCGGCCCACAGACCATCAACACCCTGCCGGACAAGACCCTGGAGGCCCTACTCGATCATGGCCGCATCGCCCCGACCCTGGAGGATGGTATACACGACGCCGAGGCGCACATGGTGCGGCTGGAGCATCTGGGCATCTTACCCAGTGCAATCGGCGACGAACTGCAGCGGGAGGGCGTGCGGCTGTTTGCCGAGTCCTATGACCAGCTGATCGCCTTGCTGCGGTGAAGAGGCCAAAGCCAGATTTCTCAGCGAAAAGGTGCCTGCACCTGCTCGTCTCCGGCTTGGGCGGCGGCCGCGACGACTGGTCCCGGCAGGTCCCTGCCCTCGCCGCCCTGCTCGCGCGCGGCCACCGACGAGATGCGCTGGCGAGTCTTAGCCGTCTCATCGCGCAGGCCTTCGGTCTGGACGGCGCGATCGCTGCCCACGCCCTTGCCGGGGAGGGTCGCGATCCGGGTACGGAAGTCTGGCTGCGCGCCGACCCCGTGAGCCTGCGTTTTTATCAGGACCGGCTGATCCTGCTCGATCCGCGCCTACTGTCTCTCCGGCATGAAGAAGCCGAGGCGCTGGTGCAGACCCTGAATCGCCACTTTGCCGCGGATGGTCTCGTCATCCATGCCCCTCGGCCCGAGAGCTGGTATATACGGCTGCCCGCCGGCCTCAGCCCGCCCAATTCCGAGCCGCCAGACGCCCTGATCGGCCGCCCGCTCGATGCGCACCTACCCAGCGGCGTGGCGGCCGCCTTCTGGCGCCGTCGCTTGAACGAGACGCAGATGCTGCTACACGACCACCCCGTCAATCAGGCGCGCGAGTCGCAGGGTTTGCCACCCATCAATAGCCTCTGGTTCTGGGGCGCCGGCCGGCGCACCCACCCGCTCAAGGGGGTATTTCGCCATGTGGTGGCGGACCATCCCTTGGCCCATGCCCTCGCCGCCGCTGCGGGCAGCGAATGCCTGGCACTTGATCGGCTGCCTGCGCTGGAGCATCTGCGGGCTGCCATGGTCGTCGTGGAGCTGCCCGCCGGCGTTGACGCCAAGCGGCGCTTGGATCTGTTGCGCGCGTATGAGGCCCGACTCTTCCGCCCGGCCCTGCGCGGGCTCAAGCGCGGCCGCTGGCAGACGATGACCGTGGCGTGCGCCGCCCCGCTGTCCATCGCAAGACGTCTGACGCCCCTCGACGCTTGGTGCCTCTGGCGGCGCCTCGATCAACGACGATTCTATGCATCTGCCCATGAATGATCTGGAGAGCATGCTACAGGACATCCGCTGGGAGGTGGAAGCCACCCGGCGCTCGATTGGCAAGGACGCGCTAGCGCCCAAGGTCATGCAAGCGATGCGGGAGGTGCCGCGCGAGCGCTTCGTCCCCGAGGAGATGCGCAGCCTGGCCTTTCGCAATGGCCCGCTGCCCATCGGGCACGGCCAGACCATCTCGCAACCCTACATCGTTGCCCTCATGACCGACCTCTTGGAGCCCGAGCCGCAGGATGTGATCCTGGAGGTGGGCACCGGTTCCGGCTATCAGGCCGCCGTGCTCGCGCGCCTGGTCGACCGGGTGTACAGCCTGGAGATCATCGAGCCGCTCGCCAATGAGGCCCGACGCCGACTGGCGGAGCTCGGCTACGACAACGTGGAGGTGCGCCACGCCGATGGCTCTATCGGGCTGCCGGAACACGCCCCTTACGACGGCATCATCGTCACCGCCGCCGCCCCCTTCGTGCCGCCTCCGCTCATCGAACAACTCAAACCCGGCGCCCGTCTGGTCATACCAGTGGGCCGGCCGGGCTGGTCACAAACGCTCAAGGTGGTAGAAAAACGGCCGGACGGCGAGATCCACGAGCGAGATGTCCTGGACGTGGCCTTCGTGCCGCTGACCGGCAGGCTGGGCGCAGACTAGCCCGTTCAATCGCGAAAATTGGTGAACTGCAGCGGGACCTCGGTCACCGCCTTGCGCGTGAGCGCGATCGCTTCCTGCAGGGTGTCGCGCTTGGCACCGGTCACGCGCACGCAATCGCCCTGGATGCTGGCGGTGACCTTGAGCTTGCTGTCCTTGATGAGCTTGACGATCTTCTTCGCCACCTCCGTCTCCAAGCCGTTACGCACCTTGACCTGGCGCTTGACCTTGTTGCCGGAGACCCTCTCGCTCTTCTCGGCCATGTTGAGGGCGCGCACGTCGATGCCGCGCTTGGCCAACTTCCCCACCAAGATGTCGCGCACCTGGTCGAGCTTGAAGTCGTCGTCGGCGTAGAGTGTCAGGACATCGTCGGCCTGCTCGATGCGGGCGTCTGATCCTTTGAAGTCGAAACGGTTGGCGATCTCCTTATTGGCCTGGTCGATGGCGTTACGGAGCTCTTGTTTATCGACCTCGGAGACGATGTCGAAGGATGGCATCGTGGGCTCGCCTCAAGTCAGGATTCCTCGAGCAACATGGACTACCGGCCAGGCCTGGCCGAAATGGCAGACGTAATTATACGGCCCCAGCGCCTCGCTCTCGAAGCGTGTATCGGCTAGGACGTGGAAGCGCACGCCCGGTCCGTACTCCGTCCACGCCGGCTCCCCCTTTGCAGTGCACGTCCGAGGGCAAGATCACCCCCACGCGCTTACGACTGACCTCCGGAAACAAAACGAGGTGCAAAACGCGCTTGCCGTCGGAATAGACGTTGACCTGGGTGAGGACGCGGACGTTGTTAGCGCAAGACATGGAGCAAGCCGTGTGACGAAGCAATGAAGGAGCTTGCGTTCAGACCACCAGGACGCGTTGCAGCACCATCTTGCTGACGAACCCGACCATACCCAGGGCCAGGACGAAGTAGAGCACGGCGGCGCCGTACTTGCCGGCCTTGGATCGCCAGGCCAAGTGGCCGATGATGAAGAGCATGAACAGGATGAGCAGCGGAATGCCGTAGTTCATGCCGAGATCGGCGAGCTGCGCCTCGGTATAACCAAACAGGGTCGGGTGGTTCATGTCGTCGTTCTCCTCTTTGCATCCCGGCGCGCGGCGATGCGCAGGCGCAGGGCATTCAGCTTGATGAAACCGCCAGCATCGCGCTGGTCATAAGCGCCGGCGTCCTCCTCGAAGGTGGCAACGGCTGGGTCGAACAGCGAGTCGGTCTTGGAGTCACGCCCGACCACGCTCACCCCGCCCTTGTAGAGCTTGAGCCGCACCCAGCCGTTGACATGCGTCTGGGTGTGGTCGATCAGGACTTGCAGCGCCTGGCGTTCCGGGCTCCACCAATACCCGTTGTAGATCAGGCTGGCGTAGCGGGGCATGAGGTCGTCCTTGAGATGCGCCACCTCGCGGTCCAAGGTGACCGACTCGATGGCACGGTGTGCCTTGAGCAGGATGGTGCCGCCCGGCGTCTCGTAGCAGCCGCGCGACTTCATGCCGACATAACGGTTTTCGACGAGATCCAGCCGGCCGATGCCGTGTTTGCCACCCAGCTCGTTGAGTCTCGCGAGCAGCGCTGCCGGGCTCAGACGCTCCCCGTTGATGGCCACAGGGTCGCCCTGACGAAACTCGATCTCGATGTACTCGGGTTCATCCGGTGCGCGCTCAGGCGCGCAGGTCCAACGCCACATCTCTTCCTCCGCTTCGGCGGCAGGGTCCTCCAGATGGCGGCCCTCGTAGGAGATGTGCAGCAGGTTGGCATCCATGGAGTAGGGGCTGCCACCGGCGCGGTGTTTCATCTCCACCGGTATGCCGTGCGCCTGCGCATAGGCGAGCAGCCGCTCGCGAGAATTGAGATCCCACTCGCGCCAGGGGGCGATGATCTTGATATCGGGTTTGAGCGCATAGGCCCCCAGCTCGAAGCGCACCTGGTCGTTGCCCTTACCGGTCGCTCCGTGCGCAATGGCATCCGCCCCGGTCTCGTTGGCGATCTCGATCAGCCGCTTGGCGATCAAAGGTCGGGCAATCGAGGTGCCGAGCAGATACTCGCCTTCATACACGGTGTTGGCACGAAACATCGGAAAGACGAAGTCGCGCACGAACTCCTCGCGCAGGTCGTCGATGTAGATGTGCTCTGGCTTGATCCCCAGCTGCAGGGCCTTGGCCCGCGCCGGCTCCAACTCCTCCCCCTGACCGATGTCGGCGGTGAAGGTGATCACTTCACAGCGATAGGTGTCTTGCAGCCACTTGAGGATGACGGAGGTATCCAGACCACCGGAGTAGGCGAGCACAACCTTTTTCACCTGGGACATGGTCTACCCTCAGTGCGTGCTGCCATCGACGGTGACCACGTCGCCGGGGAAATTGCCCACGCGCAGGGCTCGCAGATCCGTCATCTGCGAGGCGTGTTCGATCTCGATACCGACCACACGGCCGTCATCGGAGAGGTTGATCACCACCCCGGGCTGCGCCTCCCAGGCATGGGAAGGGTTTTCCGGAACGAGCTCCAAATAGAGGGAATCGGTGTCCTTGAAGTAGGCGAGATTCATGGTGGATGCTGATCGGCGGTGGCGCAAGACATCGCATTCTAACAATAGCCACCGCGGATTTCCCCTACCCGAAGGCGGTATGGTTGAACCAGATCCAAGTACCTTGGATGCATGCTGCGGCTTGCCGTTCAGGGCTGCGCTGTGGACGGCGTCTGGCTTATGGGAGCAGCGACCAGTGCGCCACCGGCCATGCCCTGCATGGTCTGCAGACTGATCTCCTGGGCGCGCGCCATCTCCTCCGGCGACAGGAGGGTCGCCACGCGTTCGCGCTCGATCGCCGCAACCTCATTGCCGTTGGAGGCGGCAATGTTGAGCCATGCATAGGCCATGTCGCGGCTCACCGGTACACCCATGCCATCGCGGTGCATGATACCGATCAGGTATTGCGCCTCGTGGTTGTTCATGCGCGCGGCCTGTTCGAAGCGCTGATAGGCATATTTATAGTTTTGCACCGTGCCACGACCATAGAGGTAGGCCATGCCAAGCTGGTAGACCGCTTCCGGATGCCCACGTTCTGCCGCGGCCTTGAGCCACTGGAAGGCCTTTGGGTAGTCCAGGCGCGCCCAGTATTGCATGCCCAGCTTATATTGCATCGCCGGATCGCCGTTCTCGGCCTGTGCCACATCCGCGGGGCTGAGCTCAGCCGCCGTCTCAGCGACGACAGACGCGTTATCTTGGGCGTCCGACGCGGCAAACCAGCCGGCCTGGTAACCCGCGACCAGCAGACCGATCAGTATGACCGTCAGGAGCACATAGCCCCAGTAGGTCCGGACCTTGAAATGCCGCTTGCACTGACGGCAGCGATAGGTCACGTGGAACAGACCGCCCATGCTGCGCCTGGACTTGCGCACCTCCGTGCTGCCGCAATGGGGGCAACGCCTGCCTTCCGCCACCGTCCGCCTCCCTCGATAAGCCGCCTCTTCCATACGACGGGCTCCTCTGCTCGCTGTCGTCCTGTTCGGGTGGCCGTATTATGGGCGAAAACAGTGGTGGATTCACCCTGAGTTCGAGCAGTCCGGTACCGCAAAGTCGTGGAATGGCTGCTCGGCAACCTCTGAGCCGAAATAAGCCAAGCTTGGGCTGCGACCAGCGGTCGTCAACGCAGCCGAGCAAAAAGCAACCTCTCAGCGCCCTTTGGGTGTGCAGTCGGTTTTGCTTTCGGCCGGGCGCTGGCGCGCCCTTGATATCGGCTCCGCCGATGTCAGCCTACGCCGAAACCGCCCGCACCTTGCCTTCGGCCATCAATCGTCGACACGACCCAGCAACAGATACTCCATCAACGCCTTCTGCGTGTGCAGGCGGTTTTCCGCCTCGTCCCAGACGACGCTTTGCGGGCCGTCGATGACCTCGGCGGCCACCTCCTCGCCGCGGTGGGCCGGCAGGCAGTGCATGAAGAGGGCGTCGGGCTTGGCCATGCGCATCATCTCGGCATCGACCTGCCAGTCGGCGAAGGCACGTAAGCGCTCCGCGTTCTCAGCCTCGAAGCCCATGCTGGTCCAGACATCGGTGGTGACCAGGTCGGCGTTGCGGCAGGCCTCCATGGGGTCGGCGAACTGCTCATAGTGGCTGGTGTCGTACAAGCCTGCGCGCTCCGGCTCGACCTCATAGCCCGGCGGCGTCGAGACGTGCACATTGAAGTCGAAGACCTCCGCCGCTTGTAGCCAGGTGTTGCAGACGTTGTTGGAGTCGCCGATCCAGGCCACGGTCTTGCCCTGGATGGGGCCGCGGTGCTCGATGTAGGTGTAGATGTCGGCCAGGATCTGGCAAGGGTGGTATTCGTTGGTCAACCCGTTGATTACCGGCACGCGCGAGTGGCGTGCGAACCGTTCGATGATCTCCTGCTCGAAGGTGCGGATCATGACCAGATCGACCATCCGCGAGATGACCTCGGCCGCGTCCTCGACCGGCTCGCCGCGACCGAGCTGGGTGTCGCGCGTGTTGAGGTAGATGGCCGAGCCGCCGAGCTGGTGCATGCCGGCCTCGAAGGATAACCGCGTGCGCGTCGAATTCTTCTCGAAGATCATCGCCAGCGTGCGATCCACCAAGGGGTGATAGGGTTCATAGCGCTTGAAGCGCTCCTTGATGATGCGGGTGCGGGCGAACAGATATTCGTACTCCTCCCGGCTGAAATCCTTGAACTGGAGGAAGTGGCGTAGCGTCATGGCATCCGCCCCTTAAGAAAAACCCCAATGATCTCGGCCAGGGTCGCAGTCAGCAACGCCGCCTCCTCACGCCTGAGGATCAGCGGCGGCAGCAGACGCACCACGCTCTCGGCCGTGACGTTGATGAGCAGCCGCCGCGCGAGCGCCTGCTGCACCAGCTCACCACAGGGACGGTCGAGCTCGATGCCGATCATCAGGCCCTGACCGCGGATCTCGCGCACGCCAGCAACCCCACTCAGGCGCTCAGCCAAGTCCTGGCGGATGTAAGCCCCAACCTCGGCGGCATTCGCCAGCAGACCCTCTTGCTCGATGACCTCCAGGGTGGTCAGCGCCGCCGTGCAGGCCAATGGGTTGCCGCCGAAGGTGGAGCCGTGTTTACCCGGGGTGAAGGTCTCGGCCGCGACACCGCGCGCCAGACAGGCACCGATGGGCACGCCGGAGCCGAGACCCTTGGCCAGGGTCAGGACGTCGGGCAGGATGTCCGTGTGTTGGAAGGCAAACCATTTGCCGGTGCGCCCCACGCCGCTTTGCACCTCGTCGAGCATCAGCAGCCAGCCATTGTTGTCACAGATCTGGCGCAGCCGTTCGAGGTAGCCGGTCTGGGGCACATTGACGCCGCCCTCGCCCTGATAGGGTTCGACCAGCACGGCAACGATGTTGTTGTGATGTTCTGCCAGGCGGGCCACGGCTTGCGCATCGCCGAAGGGTACCCGCACGAAACCGGTGACCAGCGGCTCGAAACCGGCCTGCACCTTGCGGTTGCCGGTCGCCGACAGGGTGGCCAGGGTACGGCCGTGGAAACTCTTTTCCATGACCACGATGGCGGGGTTCTCGATGCCGCGATCGTGACCGTAGAGGCGAGCGATCTTGATGGCAGCCTCGTTGGCCTCTGCGCCGGAATTGCAGAAGAAGACGCGCTCCAGCCCTGTGAGCCGACACAAGCGTTCGGCCAGCCGCTCCTGTTCGGGGATACGGTAGAGGTTGGAGGTGTGGATCAAGCGCCCGGCCTGGGCGCACAGTGCCTCGGCCAGACGCGGATGGGCGTGGCCGAGACCGTTCACGGCCACGCCCGCCAAGGCGTCGAGGTAGCGCGTGCCGGCGGCATCATAGAGCCACACGCCCTCGCCGCGCACGAAGGCGATCGGCTGGCGTGCATAGGTCTGCATCAAGTAGTCCGTCATAGGGCTGATTGGCGGCAGGACGCAGCTTGGCCGCATCACATGGGGGAAAAGTTCTTAGTGTACCCGCTAACCCTCCCGCGAAAAACATGTGCAAGGTCTCCCCGTATCTCACCCTCTGATAGGGTTGTCCTGACGTATCCCATACCATCCACAGAAACTGTGGATAACTTTGTGCACAACCTGCGGGTGTAAAGGCTAAACCCGCAAGACAAAACCACTTTGCTCGGATCGGTCATTTTTTGTGCGGCAGGCAAGCTTATAAAAAACATAGGCTTACGAAAATATCTCGCTGCATCAGGCGGATAGTTTGAAATCTTGATTAAGCTCTCATGACTGTGGATATAAGTCGCTCTTGACACGCGCTGGAACCGGCATGGATGCGAGGTTCCAGACGAATCGTCCAGCGCGGTGCAGGGCAGTCCGCTCGTCACGTGCCGCGTCTGCGCCGGGAGGATGTGGGCAACTCCGACTCCCTTCGCTTGGTAATCATGACCTATGCGGGGACTCGCAGGTCTGTAATACGATACGAAGGCTTACCCGGCTGTTGCCTGAAGCGAGCACCTCGGCCCCTACGGCGCGTGTTGCAAGCAGGCATACGGCCGCCGGTCGGCCGAGAATCGCTGCATGAAACCCCACCAAAGGAGATGACGCATGATCGACAAGGCACTGTATGCGCTACCCCTCGCCCTGGCACTGGTCAGCACGGCCAGTAGCGCCAAGGCCCCCGAGGACATCCTCGACGAGCTGGCCGCCAAGAGCAAATCGGCCTACCTGACGCAAAGCCCGCAGAACCGCATGATGATGCCGGACAACCCGGCCTACATCGTCGCCGAGGAGGGTGAGGCCCTGTTCAAGCAAAAGCGGGGTCCCAAGAACGCCTCGCTGGAACAATGCGATTTCGGCAAGGGACCCGGGGTACTCAAGGGCGCCTACGTCGAACTGCCGCGTTATTTCCCGGACACCGGCCGGGTGATGGACCTCGAGTCCCGTCTGGTGCATTGCATGAGGACCCTACAGGGCTTCACCAACGACGATCCGCAGATCAAGCAGCGCCATGGCAACACGGACATCACCAAGCTGATGACCTTCATAGCCATCCAGTCCAATGGCATGCCTTGGAACCCGCCCACGAACCACCCCCTGGAAAAGGCCTACCGCGATGCCGGCGAAGTCCTGTTCTACCGCCGTTCCGGCACGCTGGACTTCAACTGCGCTACCTGCCACAAACAGACCGGTGGTCGCATCCGCGCCTCCTACCTGCCCAATGTAACCATCCCCGAGGAGTGGACCAAGGCCATCTCCTGGCCCGCCTATCGCACCAGCCAGGAAACCGTGCGCAGCAGTCAGCATCGCGTGCTCGAGTGCCTGTGGCAGATGCGCTACCCGAACATCAAGTCCGACTCGGATGTCATGCTCGCCCTCATCTCCTTCTGGACGGATGCCGCCCGCGGCCAGCCGGCCATCCTGCCTGATCTGAAGCGCTGACTTGCCAACGATGAACCTCGAGGAGAAACGACCTATGTTCGAGAAGACACTGATCGCGGCCGCGGTTACGGCCACCGCCTCCCTGATGCTGTTCGCCGCCGGCTGTACGGCCACTGGCGGCAGCCCGGCTGGCGCCTCGCAAAAACCTGACTATACCAAGATGTCGCCGGTGGAATTGGCCGAGTACATGGTGTTTCACTCCGGCAGCTACGATCTGGCGCAACCCACCCAAGAGGGCAAGACGGGCAAGGACCGCCTCGTGCAGGACGAGATCCAAAAGATCTGCTCGGAGGTGGCCCGCTCCGGCAAGGATATCGATGACAAGACCGCCGAGCGGATCAACAAGATGGCCATGGCCACCATCAAGTACCCAGAAGGCGGTATCAAGTTGGGCGATTGGAAGAAGGGCCGTGAAATTGCCTGGTCCGGCTTCGGCTTCCGCACCGCGCACCGGCCGGATGACCACAGCACGGGCCAGCCCGGTGGCAACTGCTACAACTGCCACCAGCTCGCCACCGACCGCACTGGCGGCAACCTAGGTCCCAGCCTCACCGGTTACGGCAAGATCCGCGGCGCGAGCCCCGAGATGTTGAAGTACACCTACGAGGTGATCTACAACGCCCAGGCCTATTTCGCCTGCACCAGCATGCCCCGCATCGGTGCCAATGGGGTCTTAAGCC
>CALAMX010000137.1 GCA_937925755.1 uncultured Burkholderiales bacterium | reverse complement strand
CGGCAGCCGCTTGCCCGGTTCTGGGCGCCAGCGGCCATCGTAGCGTGGTTTCTCACCGCGTGCGCGCTGCGCCTCGCGCATCGCCTCCAACTCCTCACGGCTGGCGTAACAGTAATAGGCCCAGCCCGTGTCGATGAGCCGCTGGGCGACCTCCCGGTAGCGGTCCAGGCGCTGCATCTGGTAATAAGGCCCCTCGTCCCAGTACAGCCCCAGCCACTTGAGGCCCTCCAGGATGGCCTGCTCGGATTCCAGCGTGGATCGCTCCTGGTCGGTGTCCTCGATGCGCAGGATGAACTGCCCGCCATGTTTGCGGGCATAGGCCCAGGAGAACAGGGCGGTCCGGGCGCCGCCGATGTGTAGGTAGCCGGTGGGGGAGGGGGCGAATCGGGTGCGGATCATGCGCGGGCGAGCCAAGCAAAAACCGTAATCTTAAAGGATACGCCCGGACCTTGCCGAAAAAGGCTTTGACCCGCCCGTCGCAGCTGGGTAGAATGCACGCCGTCTCAGCATTGCTCCTGCTGCGTGCCATCCGCCGCACTGTTCGATCTGGAGCGAACCGAACCGGGGCAGCTAGCTCAGCGGTAGAGCACCGCCTTCACACGGCGGGGGTCACAGGTTCGAACCCTGTGCTGCCCACCATCTCCATAGATGCAACACCCCGCCAGAGGCGCGTGTGGTAACGCCTCAGACACCTTAGGGCCGGCAGAAAACGTCGGTCTCCCGCACCGCCAGCACGCCGGGGATGTCAGGGTGGCGGTTGAGCAGTTGGAGCACGCGCTCGTAGTCGTCGTCCATCATACGCGCGCCGAAGACGATGTGGATGAAGCCGTCGTCGTGCACCTTGTAGCTGACGTTGGTAATGCCCTCCGCCTGGAGGATATGGATCAGCGCCGCCTCGGCCGGCACCTTGCCAGCAGCGGCCGACGCTGTGGCGATGCCCAGTGAGAGAGCCAGTCCCCATAGTCGCATCTTTCCCTCCTTTGCCGTCAATCAATACATTGGACTGTGGCGCCCGACACCTGTTCAGGACATGAAGACGATCTACCGCTCGGAATCTACAACTCCCGGACGAACCGGGCGATGCGCTGGGCCGCGGTGATGCACTGTTCCAGCCCGTCGACCAGGGCGATACGCACGAAGCCACGGCCGGGGTTTACGCCGCGTGCCTCACGCGCGAGGTAGCTGCCGGGCAGGACGGTGACGTGTTGCTGGCGGTAGAGCTCGCGCGCAAATTCGGTGTCGTCGATGGGCACGCGCGCCCAGAGGTAGAAGCCTGCCTCGGGGGTGTCGAATTCCAATAGACCTTGCAGCAGGGGCACGACACGTTCGAATTTCTCCCGGTACGAACGGCGGTTCTCCCGCACATGCGCCTCGTCGGCCCAGGCGGCCCGGGAGGCGGCCTGCACCGCCGGGCCCATGGCGCTGCCGTGATAGGTGCGGTAGAGCAGGAATTGGGCGAGGATGTCGGCATCCCCGGCGACGAAACCGGAGCGTAAGCCCGGCACGCTGGACCGTTTGGACAAGCTGTTGAAGACGACCAGGCGAAAGAGGCCTCGACCGAGCTCGCGCGCGGCGGTGAGCGCACCCAGCGGGGGATGTCCCTCGTCGAAATAGATCTCGGAATAGCATTCATCGGCGGCGATGACGAAATCGTGCCGATCCGCAAGCTCGAACAGCGCGCGCCACTCGTCCAGGGTCATCACCCGGCCGCTAGGGTTGCCGGGGGAGCAGACATAGAGTAGTTGGCACCAGTCCCACACCTCCTCCGGCACGCGCTCGAACTCCATGCGGTAGCCGTTCTCGGGCAGGGTGTTGAGGAAATAGGGCTTGGCCCCGGACAGGACCGCCGCCCCCTCATAGATCTGGTAGAAGGGATTGGGCATGAGGACCATCTTGTGATGTCGCGTCGGATCCACGGTAGCCTGGGCGAAGGCAAAAAGGGCCTCTCGCGTGCCGTTGACCGGCAGGATCTCCCGCCCGGGGTCGAGCTCGACCCCGTAGCGGGCGCGCACCCAGGCGGCGATGCTCTCGCGCAGCGCCGCCTCCCCCTGGGTCGTGGGATAATGCGCGAGTCCATCGAGCCCTGCGCACAGGGCCTCGCGGATGAAGCTCGGTGTCGCGTGTTTCGGCTCGCCGATGGACAGGTTGATCGCCGCGAGCTCCGGATTGGGTGTGACCCCTGCCAGTAAGTCCCGAAGTTTCTGAAAGGGATAGGGCTGCAGTTGGGCAAGTCGCGGATTCACGGTTCGGGCATCGATCGCAAAACATGAATTATAACCTTGGCCCACCTCCCCCTTCGCCGCACGCCCTGCTACCGAC
Organism: uncultured Burkholderiales bacterium; assembly: GCA_937925755.1. Taxonomy (GTDB): domain Bacteria; phylum Pseudomonadota; class Gammaproteobacteria; order Burkholderiales; family Thiobacillaceae; genus JANWZL01. Next base: position 14,895 of record CALAMX010000137.1, on the reverse strand, counting down.
CGGGGCCCTGTTGGTCGCCGCCTTCATCTGGGGGGTGATCTGGTACCCCTACCGCCTCCTGGAGGCGGCTGGCGTCTCGGGCAGTCTGGCCACGCTGGCCACCTATGCCGTCGCCCTGGGCGTCTCCATGCCCTTCTTCACCGCGCAGACCCTGGCCTACCGTCACCGCTGGCGTGGCCTTCTGGCAGTGGCTTTGGCCTCTGGTTGGACCAACCTCGCCTATGTCCTCGCCGTGCTGCACGGCGAGGTGATGCGGGTGATGCTGTTGTTCTATCTGGCCCCTTTGTGGACCGTGATCTTCGCGCGTCTGCTGCTCGGCGAGCGTCCCCACCTGCTGGGTTATCTGGTCATCGCCCTGGCGCTCAGCGGAGCGGTGACCATGCTCTATCCGGGCGATGGCCGCCTGCCGCTGCCGGCCAATGCGGCGGAATGGCTGGGGCTGTCGGCCGGACTCGGCTTTGCCCTGGCCAATGTCCTCTCGCGCCGTGTCGGCGACATCCCAGTCGGCGTGCGCAGCCTCTGGGTCTACGCCGGCGTGCTCGTCGTGGCCGTCTTGCCGGTGCTGGGGCAGGGGGCGTCCATGCCGACGCTGACAGGGCTCATCGCCCCGCATTGGGGCTTGGTGGTGGTGATCGGTCTGGCGCTGGTGGCGGCGACCCTGACCGTACAATATGGTCTGGCGCACACCCCCGCCATGCGGGCCATCGTGATCTTGCTCACCGAGCTCATCGCGGCGGGGATGTCGAGCTGGTGGCTGGCCGGGGAGGTGATGGGGTTACGCGACTGGCTGGGCGGCGCTCTGATCGTCGCTGCCAGTCTTTTGTCCGGCAAGATGGGGCATAAGGATGGCTAGGATCGTCGCGCTGCTGCACGCCTCAGTGCTCGTGTCCGACCTTGAGCGCGCGCGTGCGTTCTACGAGGGCATCCTCGGACTTACTCCCAGTCCGGCACGGCCTGCAATGGATTTCCCAGGCGTGTGGTACGACCTCGGACCGGCCCAGTTGCACCTGCTCGCCCTGCCCAACCCCGACCCGGTGACGGGGCGGCCGACGCACGGCGGGCGCGACCGGCATCTTGCCCTGGGTGTGGCTGGCTGGGAGGGGCTGAGACAGACCCTGGACCGTGCTGGAATCGCCTACACGCTCAGCCGCTCGGGGCGCCGTGCCCTGTTCGTGCGCGATCCCGATGGCAACGCCTTGGAACTGATCGACGCGGATTGAGGGCGCTGTCTCAGAGGCTCACCCGCTCGGCGTGCACACCACGCTGGCGCACCGTGTCGTGGACGGTGCGGGCCGGTGCACAGACGGCGTTGTAGCACAACATGATCCGACGGGATGCCGCCTCCGAGACACAAGCTTAAGCACACCGCGGTTTTCCAGCAGCCCATCGGCGAGCGAGGCCGTCTCGGCAGCGGGCAGGGGTTCCTCGCGTGGAGCATGCGGTTGTCGGTCCTGTGTATCCTGCGCCTCCTCCTCTGCCTCGCGAATGTTTCCCGAATAAGAACGGGAATCCACCACTTTATAGCCCACCGGTGAGAGTTTGCCGGGACTGCTGCGCAGCGCCTGGCACAGGGGCCGCGCTAGGGAGGCTCTGCATAACCCGGCAACCAGGATTGAGTGCCCTATAAGCGCCGGATGCCAGACGTATCATCGTGATGCCACACCACCCGCCGCGCTTGCGCCTTGGGTAGGAGCGGCGAAAGCCGCGACACGTTTGCCGCGCTTACGGCTCGGGTAGGAGCGGCGAAAGCCGCGACACGTCGTGGCATACACCCTGTTGGTCGTTGTTGGTCGCGACTTTCGTCGCTCCTACAGGTCGCTCCTACGCAGGCTAAGCGAGGCGAAGCCGAGCGGCCGGAGCCAAGACCGCGTAAGGCAGCGATGCGCCCGCGCAGCCAGTTATGCAGAGCTTCCCTAGAGGCGGTGTCGCTTGAGGGTCAGCCGGGTCGGCGCTGGACCTGTACGGCGCGGCGGTGTTGGCGGAACAGCCACTGTTCCCAGGCTTCGCGCACCGCCTCTGGCATGCCGAGCCAGGCAAGCTCGGCAACGACACCCACCGGTTGGGTGACGACCGCAGGCAAGGTGAGTGAGAGCACAAGGGAAGGCTCCGGATAAAGCCGCACCAGGCAAGATTCACCCGTTTGCAGGGCACTGTTGGCCGGCAGGCGACATCCCTCGGCCGACAGGGTGATAGGGGTCGCTGTAGACGCCGGGCTGTCGCTGTCGAGGACGCGAGCAAGAAGGTGTAGCGCCAAGTCCAGTTTGGCCTCCAGCCTTGCCGTCAAAGCTTCGGCGCTGGTCTCGCGCGGTGTATGGGGCTGTAGGAGATTCAGCACGCGCAGCAGTAGCAAGGACTGCTGCCAATGCAGAGAGCGCTCTGCTGCGCTGAGATCACGCCGCTCGCAGGCCCAGGGCAGGCTCAGTTCGACCTGAAGTCCCGCGTCAGGCATTTCCTCTACGCGGAAACAGATCGGTCCCGTCCCTGGCCAGACAGGCTGCGCCATAGGCTGCCTCCTGTTGCCTGGCCACACCGACCGGCACCCCGAGCAGCCGCGCGCGGATGCGGGTATAGACGGGGTTGCCGGCACCGCCGCCGCTGCTCAACACGGCCTTGAGCGGGGTGGCGCCCAGGTCCTGCAGGCGTCGATAGCCCAGGGCCTCGATGCGCGCCAGCCCTTCCAACAGCCCATGCAAGAAGCGGTGTCTTTCAGCCGGGCGGGGCGTGAGCCGCGGCGGCAGATGCGGATCGTTGTAGGGAAAACGCTCGCCGGGGGCGGGCAGTGGGTAGTAGTCGAGGCCGCTGTCGGTCTCCGGGTCGATCTTCTGCGACAGCGCCGCGAGCTCGCTGTCGGCGAAGTGCTGGCGCAGCACGCGGCCGCCGGCATTGGAGGCCCCACCGGCGAGCCATAGGTCGCCATACCAGTGACTATAGACCCCGTACTCGGCCGAGTCGACGCGCCGCTCCGAGAGCAGTTTGAGCACGAGGGTGCTGCCCAGCGAAGTCACCGCCTCGCCGGGCTCAAGCACACCGGCGGCGATGAAGGCTGCGATGGAGTCCGTGGTGCCGGCGCGCACCAGACAGTCCGGGCTGAGCCCCAGGTCGCTCGCCCGCGGGCGGGCGATACGAGCGATGGGACTGCCGGGGGCAAGCACCTGTGGCAGGTAATCCACGTCGGCCAGGTACTCGACCCAGGGCGGCCACTCCAGGGTCTCGACGTCGAAGCCCATCTTGAGGGCGTTGTGGTAGTCGGAGATGCCCACCCGATCAGACAGCAGGGCGGTGAGCCAGTCGGCCTGATTGAGATAGAGCCGGGCGCGCTCGAGCCCCAAATGGCGCTTGAGCCACAGCATCTTGGCCAGCCCCGAGCTCGGGCTGGCGGCCGGACTGTCGGCGCCCCCCGCGCGCGCGATGGCCGCGGCCTCGGCGCGAGCCCGCTGATCGTGGTACAGGAGCGGCGGGTGCTTGGGATGGGCCGCTTCGTCGCAGGCAAGCACGGTGCCCGAGGTGGCATCCAGGGCCAGGGCCTGGATGCGGCGGCGGCTACCGCGTGGGATGGCGGTGATGACGGAAAAGAGGGCCTCCAGCCAGATCCCAGCAGCCTCGTAGTCCTCCACCGGGCCGAAATCCACCCGCTCGAAGGCGTCGATCTCGCCACTGTCGGCGATGACACAGGCGCGGGCGCCGCTGGTACCGAAGTCTATGCCGAGGTACATGGTAGGGGAGGGGTGAGGCCTGAGGGCTTACCGAATGTTGGACTGCAAGGGGAAGTCCTGCAGCTCCACCCGCGGTGCCGGTTGCCAGCCGGGCTTGCGGTGCTCGGCAACCACCGTGGTGAAGATGCCGCCGCGCACGTAGAAGCGGGCGGTTAAGCGCATGAAGCGCGGTGAGAGCGCTTCGGTCAGGTCGGCCAGGATACGATTGGTCACCGCCTCATGGAAGTGCCCCTCGTTGCGGAACGACCAGATGTAGAGTTTAAGACTCTTCAGCTCGACGCAACGCTCGTCCGGGATGTAGTCCAGGATCAGGGTGGCGAAGTCGGGCTGCCCGGTCTTGGGGCACAGGCAGGTGAATTCCGGAATCTCGATGTGGATCTGGTAGTCGCGCTCCGGCGCCGGGTTGGGGAAAGTCTCGAGGGCTTTGCAGGGTTGGCTGGGCATGGTGGCTGGGTCAGAAGCTAAAATGTCGGATTCATTATAAGAGCGTTCAACGGCCTTCTCCCTTGCGCCTCAAACACATCCATCTCGCCGGTTTCAAATCCTTCGTCGATCCCGTCACCATCCCCACCAGCGCCATGCTGACCGGCGTGGTCGGGCCCAACGGCTGCGGCAAATCGAACGTCATCGATGCCGTGCGCTGGGTGCTAGGCGAATCCAAGGCGCGCGAACTGCGAGGCGAGTCGATGCAGGATGTGATCTTCAACGGCTCTGCCACGCGCAAGCCGGCCTCTCGCGCCTCGGTCGAGCTGCTGTTCGACAACAGCGATGGCTCGGCCCCAGGACAATGGTCCCGCTACGCCGAGATCTCAGTCAAGCGCGTGCTCACCCGCAATGGCGAGTCCTCCTACCACATCAACAATGTGCAGGTACGCAAGCGCGACATGGCCGACCTGTTCCTCGGCACCGGCCTAGGCGGCGATGCCTACGCCATCATCGAACAGGGCATGATCTCACGCATCATCGAGGCCAAGCCCGAGGAACTGCGCGGCTTCTTGGAGGAGGCGGCGGGGGTGTCGAAATACAGGGAACGCCGCCGCGAGACCGAGGCGCGCCTGCGCGACACCCGCGAGAACCTGGCGCGTGTGGACGACATCCGCGCGGAGCTCGCCCGACAGTTGGAGAAGCTCTCGGCCCAGGCCGAGGTGGCGCGCCGCTACAACGCGTTGGCCGCCGAGCGCACGCTCACCACGCGCTGGCTTGCGCTCACCCGCCGACGCGAGGCCCAGCAGCAGCAGGTGGAACTTCAGCGCCAGCGCGCGATCGTGCATGACGAAATCGGGGCGAAGACGGCGCAGTTGCGCCGTCTGGAGGCGGCGCTCGAGTCCGAGCGGCTTACCCAGTTCACGGCCAACGAGCGGCTCAACGAGGCGCAGGCGAATTTTTATGACGCAAGCGGCGAGGTGACGCGTCTCGAACAGGCGCTCAAGCATCGGCGCGAGACGCGGCAGCGGTTGGTCGTCGAGATCGAGGCTGGGCGCCGCCGGCGTGAGCGCCTCATGCAAGAGATCGACGCCCTGCGCCTGGAGATCAGCGAGCGAGAGGCAGAGCACGCCCGCGCCGAGGCGGAGGCGGCCTTGTTGGCAGAGAGAGCGGCCGAGGCGGGCTTGAGCTTGCCGGAGTCGGAGCAGCTTTGGCAGCAGGCACAGGCCCAGGTGGTGGCGCTGCAGGGCGAGATCCATGGTTTGGAGCAGACCATACGCCTGGAGGAGGCCAACCAGGCGCATGCCGACCGGGCGATCGAGCAGCTCAAAGTGCGCGAGCGGCGCCTGCTCGACGAGCAACAAGGCCTTGCCGCTTTTGATGAGGGCGAGCTGCTACGCCAGCAGGCCGAGCTGGAGGCGCTCGAGGAGCGTGCCGAGCGCCTGGCCGAATACTTGGAGGCGGCACGCGCTGCCTTGCCCGAGCTGGAGGCGCAGGTGCATAAGGCGCGAGAGCTCAAGGCCGCGACGCAGAGCGAGACTCATCACCTGGAGGCGGAGCTTGCCGCCCTCCGCAAGCTGCAGGCGAAGGTGCGTCAAGCCGAAAGCGAGGGAGCGGTCTGGCTCGAACGTTTGGGGCTCGCCGCGCTGCCCCGCCTGTGGGAACGCATCCGCGTCGAACCAGGCTGGGAGACCGCGGTCGAAGCCGCCCTCGGCGAGGCCCTCGCCGCACTGGTGGCGGAATGGGCCCCGCACTGGCTGACCGACTTGCCCGAGGCGCGCTTCGAACTCGCACTGCCGGCGCTTGACGCCGAGGTCGGCAGCCTTACCCTGGCGACCACGGCTGCGACCCTGCGCCCACTGACCGATCTCATCCATAGCGACGACCTCATTGTCGCCCGCTTTCTCGCGGACCGCTTGGCGCTCGCCTATGCCGCCGAGGACCTGGCCAGCGCCCTGCAATTGCGGCGCTCGCTGCCGCCAGGAGGCTTCATCGCCACGCGCGAGGGCCACCGGGTCGGCCGGGCGAGCCTCGTGCTCAATGCCCCCGAGAAGGGGCACCATGGCCTGCTGGAGCGCATCCGCGAGATCGAGACCTTGGAGGCCCGCCTGGACGAAGCGCGCGCTCGTGCCGGGGAGGCTGCGCAGACGCTCGATGAGGCGGAGGCGGCCTTGGCCGACGGTCGCCGCCAGGTCGAGGCGCTGCAGGGCCAATTGAGCCAGGCGCAGGCCGAGGTGCATCGGCGACAGGTCGCCCTGGTGCGCGCGCAGGAGGCGGCGCAACGGGTAGCGGTGCGCCGGGCGCAGATCGCGCAGGAACTGGAGGAGATCTACCGACAGCTCGATGGCGAGAGCGAGGCCTATAACACGGCGAGCGAGCGCGAACGCGAGGCACGTGAAGCCCACGCCGCGCTGCGCGAGCGCTTGGAAGCGGCGCGCGCCCAGCGTCAGGTCATGGAGCAACGACTGCAGGCCCTACGCGAACAGCACCGGCAGGCCGAGCGCACGGCGCAGGAAGCGGCATTCCGCGTGCGAACCCTGGCGGGTCGCCTGCAGGACCTCGCCGAGCGCTTGGCGCAGGGTGAACAGACCCAGCTCGAACTGGCGCTCGAGATCGATCGATTGGAAGAGGAACTGCAGCAGGCGCAGGAGGGCGATCTGCTGGCGGAGCTCGATGCTGCACTCGACCGCCGGCAGGCGGCCGAGGCGGCCTTGGTGGCGGCGCGTGAGGAGCTGGAGGCGAGCAACACACGGCTGAAGTCGCTCGAGACCACCCGTCTCGCGACGGAGCGGGCCCTGGAGCCGCTGAAGGAGCGCCTGCTGCAGATCGAGCTCAAGGAGCAGGAGGCGCGCCTGACCGAGGCGCGCCATGCCGAAGCCTTGGAGGGCATCGACGAGGAGACCTTGAGCGCTGAGGCGCAGGCCAGGGGACTCGGGGGACGCACGGAGGGCTGGCTCAAGTCGGAAATCGCCCGGCTGGACGCCGCCATCAAGGCCCTGGGGCCGGTCAACATGGCGGCCATCGAGGAACTCAAGGCTGCCGAGGAACGCAAGACCTACCTCGACGCCCAGGCCGGGGACCTCGACACCGCCGCGGCCACCCTCGAGGAGGCCATCCGCCGCATCGACGCGGAGTCGCGCGCGCGTCTCAAGGACACTTACGAACGGGTGAGCGCGGAGTTCCGCGCCCTGTTTCATGAACTGTTTGGCGGCGGCAATGCCGAGTTGATCCTCACCGGCGAGGAGATCTTGGATGCGGGCCTTTCCGTCATGGCCCAGCCGCCCGGCAAGAAGAATAGCTCCATCCACCTACTCTCGGGCGGCGAGAAGGCGCTGACCGCGCTCGCCCTGATCTTTGCCTTCTTTCGCTTGAACCCAGCCCCTTTCTGTCTGCTCGACGAGGTGGACGCGCCGCTCGACGAGGCCAACACCGAACGCTATTGCAACCTGGTGCGCAAGATGTCGGCCCACACCCAGTTCCTGTTCATCACCCACAACCGGCTGACCATGGAAATGGCCGAACATCTCATCGGCGTGACCATGCCCGAGCCTGGTGTCTCGCGCTGCGTGGCGGTGGACATCGCGGACGCGTTGCGGCTGGCCGAGGCCGCCTGAACACTGCCTGGACTCAAGCCTGGATTGCCGTCTGCTGCTGGGGCCTTGCCTGGGATGCGTGCAGACGGTCGAGGTGATAACCCTGGGCGTAGGTGAAACCCAGGGCCTCGACCTGGGCGAGCAAGGCCTCGTCTTCTATCCCCTCGGCCACCAGGTCATACCCCGCGGTGGCGACGATCTGGGCGATGTCCTGCACGATCAGTCGCTCGCGTAGATCGTCCTTCTCCAACAGACGGATGAGGCTCATGTCGAACTTGACCATATCGACCGGCATCGAGGCGAGGTAGCGCAAAGAGGAGTAGCCGCTGCCGAAGTCGTCGAGCGCGACCAGGCAACCGGCGGCTCGCAGCCGGGCGATGTTCGCCGAGGCAGCCTCGACCTGGGTGATCAAAGCCGTCTCGGTGATCTCCACGACGATCTTGCGCGCGAGAGAGTCTGCCTTGAGGCCGAGCAGGGCAGAGATGACCTGATCGTTGACGATACCTGGCGCAGAGATGTTGATGGAGACCCCGTGTTCCAATTCTGGCAGACCTTGCCTGAGATCGCGCCGCACTGCCTCGATCACGGCCAGATCGAACTCCACGTCCAGGCGTCTGGCCTGGACGATGGCGAAGATGGCCCCTGGAGCAATGACTTGGCCGTCACAATGGATACGACACAGGGCTTCACAATATTCGCCGATGCGCTGAGGTAGCCGCACCACTGGCTGATAGCGGAAATGCAGCAGATCGGGCTGGCGGATGGCGGCATAAACGGCGCTGACCTCACGGTTGGAGACCAAGGCGGCCAGTGCACCAAGGCTTTCCTCATAGATGGCGATTTTGGGGTGGCCCGGCCGTTTCGCCGAATACATCGCCAGATCGGCGTGCCTGTGCAGGGTGGTCAGATCGAAGGGCGCGCTCGCGTGTGCCAGTCCAATGCTGATGGTAACCGGCTCGCTGATGCCAAGCCGGGAGAAGTCGTACTGCCTGACCTGTTCCAGACAGCGCTCTGCCACCACGCGCGCGGTATCGATTGGGACACCGGGCATGAGGGTGGCGAATTCGTCCCCGCCCAAACGATAGAGCCGATCATCGGCGCGCAGGGCCTGGGTGAGACAGGTGGCCAGGGCGCGGATCACTGCATCGCCTACGGGATGGCCGTAGGTATCGTTGATCGCCTTGAAATGGTCGCAATCGAACAGGATTAGGGTGCACTCGTCGATGCGCTTGTCATGTTCCAAGCGGGCGCGGTCTTCGTCGAAGGCGCGGCGGTTGTATACACCGGTGAGTGGATCCTGGCGTGCCTGCCGATAAAAAATCTCGCTGTTCTGCTGGACTTCCCGGTGTAATCGCAGCAGGCGTTGGTTGTAGTCGAGAAAGGCATTCTGCAATTCTTTGAGCTCCCAGAGGTAAAAATCATGGTTGATCGACCCATTTATTTCGGCCTGGGGGTCGTCACGCAAATGCAGAATGGTTGAGGTGAGGCGACGAATAGGACGTACGATCAACTGACGCAGGGCGATGAAAAAGGCCAGGGCGAGGGCTAGGGACAGAAGGATGGCAAAGAAGATCAATTGCTCCAGTTCATTTAGGGCAGAGAGCAAGACTGTATTGGGCTGGGCACGTAGATCGAGGTATTGGGTCAGTTCATCCAGTCGCCGTAGCTTCTCTGCACCCTGACGCAACCGCAGGTTTGCATCATCGACATAGCGAAAAGGACCGATCTTGCGCAATTCTTCCAGCGGTTCGAGGCGGATGAGTCCGTAGCCGAGGAGCAACTCGCTGTCCGGGTGGACGCGAATAGGGAAAGGGTAGTGGACCACTGGTCTTGCGTCCTGCCACATAAGCCGTACTTCGAGATGCGCCTGCGGCGGTAGCCGATCTGGGAAAGCACCCGAGGGATCGCGTGCCAGGATGACACCATTGGGCCGGTATAGACCGATGCGCATGGAGGCGGGGAGGGCACCCGAATCGCGCACACGTGTATCCCGCCAGAGGGGATAGTACTCGGGGTTGGTAAGGTGTTGACGCGTCTCGTCCCAACTGGCGAGATAGCCGGCAATGTTGCGCAGTCGTCGTTCCAGGGCTGCCACCGCGCTGGCGACTTCGGCACGTGCTGCACGCTCGGCGTCTTCTTGCGTCTGTTGGATGACGTGTTGGAAGCTCAGATGTGCATACAGGCCCAGCGCGGCCAGCAGCACTAGCGACAGTAGGAGAAAGAAGGCGTAGAGCTGTTGGAGGCGCAGCGTGGGCACGGTCAGGTGGCCTGCTTGAGGACGGCGAGCACGGCGTCCAGCAGTTCGAACTCGTGTTCACCGTCCAAGAAGTGGTTGGCGTTGGATATGACGATCACGGTCTTGCCGGTGTGTTTGAGCCGCTCGATCCAGCCCGAGCTCAGGCGCTCGTCACCTCCGCCCATGATGAAGGTCGCCGGGACCCGCAACGCACGGGCGGCCTTGAGCAGTCTGTCCGGGGTGATGGCGAGGTAGGAGGCAAAGGTCTGCGGTACGGCGTTGAAATGTCTGCAGAAAGACAATGGGTGGCGGTACAGGCTGCGATCGCCGCGGCTGAGCCGTTGTCGCATGGCCTGCCGCAGCTCTTCGATACGCTCGGGCTGGTCGTCCGATCGGCTCTCCACCAGGCTCAAGGCGATGAAATGAACCACGTCGCCAGGCCGGCGCGCCTGCAGGTACAAAAGCAGTTCGGCGCTGCCCAAGCTGTGGCCGATGAGGACGATGCGCCGGTGGCCTTGCGCCCTCAGCCAGCGTAGCCAGGCGTCGATCTCGCGCATGTTGCCCTCGTGGGTATGAGTGTGAATGGCCTCGCAGGCGAGACTTTGCTGGCGATGGCTCACCCCCAGGGTGAGGGTAGGGGTAAGCACGCTATAGCCCGCCGTGGCCAGTCCGTCGGCCAGGTTGTGCACGGTGGGGAAGTTGTGCGTCTGCAGGAAGCCATGCAGGATCAACACGGCGGGTCTGTCCTTGCTCCCCGGTCGGTACTCGGCATGCGCGCTAAGCCCCGGCTGCAGATCCAGGGTGACCTGCATGGCCCACGCCTCAGCTAGGCTCAACAGGACGCCTAGCAGCAGGGCTAAACCCAGGCGGATGCTGCACATGAGGCTGACCTCCGCTACTCTGTGAGCATGGATGAACTCGGGATGCTGTTTGCCCAAGACGGCCCGTTGAGCCGCCACATCCCCCATTATCGGCCACGTGTCCAGCAACTTGAGATGGCGCGCCGGATCGAGGCGGCGCTTTTGCAGCGCGGCCGTCTAGTGGTCGAAGCCGGCACCGGTACCGGCAAGACCCTGGCCTATCTGGTGCCAGTGCTGCGCAGCGGTGCCAAGACCATCCTCTCCACCGCCAGCAAGACCCTGCAGGACCAGCTCTACCGCCGCGACATCCCAGCGGTGCGTGCGGCGCTGGGGCGACCGGTCGAGGTCGCGCTGCTCAAGGGGAGGGCCAACTACGTCTGCCACTATCATCTCGAGCGGGCGCTGGCCGATGCGCGGCTTACGAGCCGTGAAGAGGTCGCGCACTTACAAGCGATCGCCCGCTTCGCCGAGCGAAGCGACAACGGCGACCGGATGACGCTCAAAGACGTGCCGGAGGACTCCCCCGTCTGGCCGCGGGTGGTGTCGACGCGAGACAACTGCCTGGGCGGGGACTGCCCGCACCACAGGGGCTGCTTCGTGCTCAAGGCGCGCCGCCGCGCGCTCGAGGCCGACCTGGTGGTGGTCAACCACCACCTCTTCTTTGCCGACGTCCTGCTCAAGGACGAGGGGGCAGGGGAATTGCTGCCAGCTGCCAACGCCGTGATCTTCGACGAGGCGCATCAACTGCCGGAGACGGCCTCGGTCTTCTTCGGCGAGAGCGTGAGCACGGGCGTGCTGCTCGACCTCGCGCGTGACGTGCGGCAGGAGGCGGCGGTGGCGGCGGCCGATTTCCCCGAGCTCGGCCGTGCCGCCGCAGAACTCGACAAGGCGGCACGTGATCTGCGCCTCGCCTTGGGGCTTGCCAGCGTGCGTCTCGCGGCGGCGCGAGCCCTTGAGCGCGAGGCGTTCCGGGCCGCCATCGGCGTATTGCAGGAGCGGCTCGTGCGGCTGCAGGTATTGCTGGAGGGGCAGGCAGAGCGTTCCGAGGGGTTGGCCAACTGTCTCGAACGCTGCCAGGAGGCTGCCGGACGCCTCGAACGCTGGCTCTCACCCGATGCGCAGACGGGCATGGTGCGTTGGTGTGAGACCGCCGTCCATGCCGTGCTCTTCCACTCTACCCCCCTCGACGTGGGCAGCCTGTTCGCGCGCCAGCTCGAAGACGACGCGAGGGCCTGGATCTTCACCTCGGCCACCCTGTCGGTGCGCGGCGATTTCCGCCACTACCTTGCCCAGATCGGCCTGCCGGAGGCAGACACCGCGGTCTGGGACAGCCCCTACGACTACGAACGGCAGGCCCTGCTCTACGTCCCACGGTGGATGCCGGACGCCAACTCGCCGGACTACACGCGCGCCTGCGTCGAGGCGGCCTGGCCGGTGCTGCGGTCGAGCGGCGGCCGCGCCTTTTTGCTGTTCACCAGTCTGCGCGCCATGAACGAGGCCTATGCCCTGGTGGCCGAGCGACTTGCTGCCGAGGGCCACGACTGGCCCCTGCTGTTGCAAGGCAGTCGCAGCCGTAGCGAACTGCTGGAAGACTTTCGTCGGCTCGGGAATGCCATCCTGCTCGGCAGCCAGAGCTTCTGGGAGGGGGTGGACGTCCCCGGCGAGGCCTTGTCCCTGGTGGTCATCGACCGGCTGCCCTTCCAGCCACCGGACGATCCGGTCCTCGCTGCCCGTATCGAGGCCATGCGGCGTGCCGGCCACAATCCCTTCGCCGACTACCAACTGCCGCATGCGGTGATCAGCCTCAAGCAAGGGGCGGGGCGGCTCATCCGCCACGAAAACGACCGCGGGGTGCTGATGATCTGCGACACGCGCCTGGTGGACAAACCCTACGGCCGGCGCATCTGGCAGGCCCTGCCACCGATGCGGCGCACCCGCCAGTTGGCCGAGGTGGAGGCCTTTTTCGCGCAGGCGTCCGGCGCGGTGACTGGGGCCAGACCTGGATAAAATAGAGCTTTACCCTCCGACCCCCATCGTGAAGATCCTCGCCTTCGACACCTCCACCGAATGGTGTACGGCCGCCCTCTGGCTGGACGGCGACCTGCTCGTGCGCGAGGTCGAGGCCGGCCAGAGTCACTCGCGCATCCTGCTGCCCATGCTCCAGCGTCTGCTCGCCGAGGCCGAGCTGACCCTGGGCGGTCTCGATGGCTTGGCATTCGGCCAGGGGCCGGGCGCCTTCACCGGGCTGCGCATCGCTTGCAGCGTGGTCCAGGGCCTGGGGATGGGCGCGGGCCTGCCCGTCGTCGGGGTGATGACCCTGGAGGCGATGGCCGAGGAAGTTGCCGCCGGGCACGTGGTGGCTTGCCTCGACGCGCGCATGGGCGAGCTCTACGGGGCCGTGTTCGAGCGGCGGGGGCAGGATTGGTCGATCGCTGCCGGGCCAGGCCTGTATCGGCCCGAGGACTTGCCATTGCCGGCGGAGGCCGGCTGGGTCGGTTGCGGCAATGGCTTCGCCGCCTACGCGGAGACCCTGCGCTCGCGTGCCGGCGGGCGGGCGCAGGCGATACGCCCCGAGGTCATCCCGCATGCACGCAGCATGGCGCGTCTGGCCGCCCGACGCTTCGCCCACGGCGAAGGCGGCGCAGCGGAGGACGCGCAGCCGTTTTACCTCCGCGACAAGGTCGCGCGCAAGCGCAGCGAACGATGAACGCCGTCCTCAAACCCGGCATCCCCCGCTTCCGGCCGATGCGCGAGGCCGATCTGGAACAAGTCGTGCGCATCGAGCGAGCGGCTTACCCCTATCCCTGGTCGCGCGGCAATTTCCACGACTGTCTGCAGGCTGGCTACAGTTGCTGGGTCGCGGAGATCGGTGGTGAGCTCGTGGGCTACGCCATCCTACTGGTCGCAGCCGGCGAAGGGCACGTGCTCAACTGCTGCATCGCACCGATCTGGCAGGGCAGGGGCTATGGCCGCATGCTCATGGACCTGGTCATCGAGACGGCGCGCGGGCACGGCGCGGAGAGCCTGTACCTCGAGGTGCGTCCCAGCAACACCGCAGCCTTGCGTCTCTATCAGCGCCTTGGCTTCGTGGGCATCGCCTTGCGGCGCGGCTACTACCCGGCCGATGACGGACGCGAGGACGCCCTGGTGATGAGGCTGGATCTATGAGCCTGTCGCGTGCGGAGCGACTCAAGGCACTCGGGCTCTCCCCCTTGTGGCGGCGGCGGGCGCGGCCGCAGGCTCGTGCAATACAGCCGCGCGCAGAACAACCGCCCCACGCGAACGAGATTGCCGCACCGGCGGCGCCTGCCATCGCCGAGATGGACTGGGAGACCCTGCGCCAGGCCGTCCTCACCTGCACCCGCTGCGACCTGCACCGCACCCGCACCCAGGGTGTGTTCGGCGTGGGCGATCCCCACGCCGAATGGCTCATCGTCGGCGAGGCGCCGGGCGCGGAGGAGGACAAGCAGGGCGAGCCCTTCGTCGGTCAGGCGGGACGGCTGCTCGACGCGATGCTAGCAGCGATCGGACTGAAACGCGGCGAAAACGTCTATATTGCCAATGTGCTCAAATCACGCCCACCCAAGAACCGCGACCCCAGCCCGCAGGAGGTGGCCGCCTGCCTACCCTATCTGGAGCGTCAAATCGACCTGATACAACCCAAGCTGATACTGGCCGTAGGCCGTTTCGCTGCGCAAAGCCTGCTGACGACCGACACCGCCATCGGCCGCCTGCGCGGCCAGGTTCATCTCTACCGCGGCATCCCGCTCATCGTCACCTATCATCCGGCCTATCTGCTCAGAAACCCGGCCGACAAGGCGCGTGCCTGGGAGGACCTGGTGCTCGCCCGCCAGACCATGGCGCAGATCAAGGCCGGACAGCCAAGCTGAATACTCCCCTTAGGGAAGCTCTGCATAACTGGCTGCGCGGGCGCATCGCTGCCTTGCGCGGTGTTGGCTCCGGCCGCTCGCTTTCGCTCGCTTAACCTGCCTGACGGCAGGTTAGCCTCCGCCGAAACTTCGTTTTGGCTCCGGCCGCCGCTTCGCGGCTTAACATGCGCTACGCGCATG